>JAUNJS010000195.1 GCA_030533125.1 Eubacteriales bacterium
TGCACCTGGGCAAACAGACCCGGGTTCCTGGTTCTTCCAGACGGTGAACACCGCTCCGCTGAAGCTGCTGAACCTGGGCAAACAGAGCCGGGTTCCTGATTTTTTCTGTCGGCGAACATTGTTCCGCTGGAGGGTAAAAAACAGCAGAGCGGCTGCCCTGTTAGGAGGATTGTAAGTATGAAACCTGTTATCGGAGTCATGCCGCTGTGGGACGATGAAAAAGACAGCATCTGGATGCTGCCCGGATACATGGATGGGATTCTGCAGGCCGGGGGGACGCCGATCATTTTTCCATTTTCAAATGATGAAGAGGAACTGGCAATGCTCGTCGGTCTGTGCGGAGGCCTTCTGTTCACCGGAGGACACGATGTTGACCCTCAGCTGTATGGGGAACAAAAGCTGGAGGGGCTTGTAACATGCTGCGGAAAACGCGATGAGATGGAAAAAATCGTGTTAGAACTGGCGCTGCAGGCGGACAAACCGGTGCTTGGGATCTGCCGCGGCATCCAGTTCATTAACGCGGCGATGGGAGGGACGCTCTATCAGGATCTTCCGTTACAGCATCCGTCAGAAATCATACACCGTCAGCAGCCTCCTTTTGACGCTCCGGCCCATGAAGTGAACCTGACTGCCGGTTCGCCCCTGTGTGAATGCCTTGAAGCAAGGAAGATCAGTGTAAACAGCTATCACCATCAGGCTGTAAGAGATCCTGCCTGCGGACTTGAAGTGATGGCGGTTTCACCGGACGGCCTGATTGAAGCTCTGTATGCCCCGGATCGGAAATACCTGTGGGCGGTGCAATGGCATCCCGAGTTCTCGTACAGGACAGACAACAACAGTAGAAAAATCTTCCAATCGTTTGTGAACGCAGCGGGTTGATTCTCATTTCCTCTATATAACAAAGTGGTTTTTGCCGCTTTTTTCTGCCCTACGGATGTCAGTCTGATCGGCTCCTGTAACAGCGGTTTTTCGTCTGTTACAGCTGACATACGGGGCCGGAACTCCGCGCGATGGAAATGTAAAGGCGTTGTATATGATACATATGTTAAGTGAGAACAATCACTGCCTGAACCGGACCCGAACCGGGGTGCTTGGGAGAGTAATCCGGTTCAGACATCCTCTGAACCGTTTTTTGATCACATAGGGGTCTACCTGCCTTTGCGTGGAAATCTTTACAAGGACAGATGTGTGCGCAGAGGTCCCGATCCACTTTTGAAAATTCTCCTTTTCAAACGATAATTTCCACCGGAACGGTGGGAACACGATACTGCAGATACTGGTACAATAATGAGCGCAGTTTACAATGTCTCTGTTAATGAGGCTGTTCTATTATTCAGTCGGGAGGAAAAAATGAAAGTGATCGGGATTCTGCTGGTGATTCTGGGTGTGGCAGGTGTTCTGCTTGGAATGATGATGTTTGGCGATATTGGCGTCGCCTGTATTGTAGGGGCCATAGGCTCTTTTCTTTCCGGGATCGGCTTTATTATTGCCGCCGGACAATTCAAGAAGATTCAATCATAAGATATTCAGGAAGGTTCTGGGAATAAAGCTGTCTGTTGCGGCGACACACGCATTATGACCTGATACTTTTCTGTTCTTCGGACTTCTCACACATTCCGGAGGAGAGGAATAAACACTTTTGGACAATTGAACGACCTGAGCCAGTTGGCTCATAAACCGGTACGCTTTTCCGACAAGGAAAGGTTGTACCGGTTTTTTACTGTGTTCCGATGTGACAGAGCAACTGTCAGCCGGAGGATATACTGTACGCAGCAGATTGGATACCGGGAAGGATGCCTGTAACTGTAGCAAAAGTTGGGAAGTAAACAGTACCCTAGACTGTACCCAGTATTGGACACTGATGTTTTAGGCCCCTAAACTGCACCAGGTAGGATAGACACCGGTGTTTGAGAACCTCCTCTTTCTGTAAACAGATTTTCCGGGGTGAAACTCCATCCTGCTGCTGATAAAACATGGTTTTTGCTCAAATTCACATCATTTGTTTTTTAAATATGTTAGAATGATTTTGTGTTTTTCTGTCAAGTCCGGATGAAAATCGAAATAAAGAATGGGATAAAGCCTTTATTGATCATGGATACAGGAGACTCATGATCTCTCCCCGGCTTGCGAAATATGTGTTATCACTTTTGATGATGTGAAGTAATGGTGCTGTGCTTGACTTTTGACTTAGGATAGAACATTACCGTGTGTATTATGGCGGGAAGATTATGATCTTCTGCTCATTAAGGACATGGAGGATTTATGCTTGCCTATAATAAAACCTATGAGTATTTTTGCAGGGATATTAATTGCGGTCAGATTGTACCGCAGATTCAAGCAGCTTTACATCGAAATTTCTCCAAGAGCGAACAAAAGGCATTCAAGAATTCGTTAAGTGCGGTCAAGAATGCTCTTTCAAATGCTCAAATTCCTCAAAAAGCACAGGTGGGTTTGGAATTGAATGTGCCGCTCACAAGTAAAAGGATTGATTTTATCATAGCGGGGGAAGATGAGAATCAACAGAAAAATATTGTCATTGTTGAATTAAAGCAATGGGAAAAGGTTCTTCATACAGATATGAGCGACATTGTCCTGCTGGGAAAGGAGGAAAGAGTTCATCCTTCATGGCAGGCTTTTTCATACGGCACAACGATCACCAATTTTAATGAGTATGTAGAAGAAAACCCGGTCAACATCTACACTTGTTGTTTTTTGCATGATTATAAAACGGAATATACAGACGAGATCAAAAATGCTGTATATTCGGAGGGGCTTGCGAAATCACCTGCATTCATAAGTGATGAGTGGGTGAGATTCGCGAAATTCGTTGGTGAAAAGATTCGTAAAGAATCGGATATTAATCTGTTATATGAAATCAGCAATGGAAAAATTAAGCCATCCAAATTCCTGGTTGATTGTCTGTCGGATTCGTTAACAGGGAACAGAAAGGTGGAACTGATTGACCAGCAGAGAATAGCATTTTCGAATATAAAGAAAGAAATCAAGTCGGCTTTATCAACAAAAAAGCGGAAAGTGATTATTGTAAAGGGCGGTGCAGGGACAGGGAAATCCCTTATTGCGCTTCATCTTTTGGGAGATTTACACAGACAGGGGAGGACCGCGTTTTACGTTGCCAAAAGCAGCTATATTAAAGAATCGTACTATAGAATGCTTACAAGGAATATTCCTGATTATAAAATACTTCGGACTTTGTTCAGGGGCTCCGGCGACTTCCATAAAGAAAACTTCAATATGGATAAGCAGTTTGATTGTCTGATCGTTGATGAAGCTCATCGTCTGACAAAAAGGACAAAGGTTTCTTTCATGTATTACGGAAATAATCAAATCCGGGAAATTATACATGCCTCCAAGGTATCGGTATTCTTTATTGATGAAACACAGCAGATCGATATAAAAGATTTTGGAACAATAGAAAACATAAGATCAGCTGCCAAAGAGGAAGGCGCTGAGGTGATCGAGGATGAAAAATATGTCTTAACATCGCAGTTCAGATGTAATGGATCAGATGAGTATATAAACTGGGTTGAGAGTATACTGTATAATAAACCAACATATCCGATGACGCAGATTATGGATTATGATATCGCGCTTTTTGACAGTGTTGTCGAAATGCATGAGGCAATAAAGAAGAAAAACAGCGAATGTGAATACCCGTGCAGAATGCTGAGCGGAGATGTGTTTCCATGGATCAGCATGAACGATAAGAGCATGATAGACATTCATATCGATGATTTCCATGCTCAATGGAATAAATCTAAATATTTCGCTGTCGATCCCAATTCTATTGATGAAGTCGGGTGCATTCATACATCTCAGGGAATGGAATTTGAGTATGTTGGATTAATCATTGGAGATGATTTACTGTATAGGAATGGCCGGGTAGTAACTGATTACACAAGACATCCGGCTGGTTCCGGAGAATTCAAACGACCTCATCAACGTAAGCCGAAATCAGAGGATTCTGCTATTATTGATCGTATTATCAGAAATACGTACAAAGTCCTTTTTACAAGAGGACAAAAGGGCCTTTATCTTTATGTGATGGATGAAGAACTAAAAGATTTTCTGCGGATAGAAATTACAAAAATGAAGGATAGTCAGAGAAGACTTCGTGAATACGCTGAACAGATTGCGAAGCTGCGTTAAGCGTAAAATCAGCCGCGGGCCTGCGGAACCAAGTCCAGCATCTGATGTGTGAAAAACCTGAATATTTGCGATAATAGAAAACCGGGAATCCCAGGTATGCCGCCTGCGTATGAAAACCTATTGTGTGGCCGGTATCGAAACGTTGTGTTTATTGACAAATAAAACCCTCCGGCACACAATAAACATGTGTTGGACGGAGTAAATCTGCCCGTCGTTAAAGCCTTTGAGGAGTAAACCAATGGGGAAAAGGATTGTTGTCGGGAATGACATCTTTGAGAAATTCATCCGGGATGACGGTTATTACGTGGATAAGACAGAACTGATCTATGACCTGGTTGAGAATAACCGGAATGAGGTCACCTTGTTTACCCGTCCCCGCCGCTTTGGGAAAACACTCACCATGAGCATGATGGAGTGCTTTTTCGATATCCGGCGGGATAGTGTGGATCTGTTTACAGACCGGAAGATCCTGGAGGACCATCCGGATTTTTGTAAAGAATGGATGAATCAGTATCCCGTTTTGTTTTTTACATTTAAAGATATCGAAGGACTGAGTTTTTCGTCTGCTTATGAAATGTTGAAAAATCGGATATCCGGAAAGTGTGCCGAACTGGTTGATCTTGCAGAGGATCCGCGGGTAACGGAACGGGACCGGAAGGCTTTTTTTCGATTGCTGAATGAAGAAGGTTCTATAAGCGATATAAAGAGCTCACTGGATACCGTCATGCGCATGATGCATGCCGTATACGGGAAGCCGGTCATTCTCCTGATCGACGAGTATGATGTCCCGCTCTCCAAGGCCGCGGAGAGTAAAAATAAGGAGTACTACAGGCAGATGCTGGATGTCATCCGCGGGATCATGAGTATCTCGCTGAAAACGAACGAGTATCTGAAGTTCGCGGTCGTGACCGGGTGCCTGCGGATTTCCAAGGAGAGCATTTTTACGGGCGTGAACAATTTTGCCTGTTATTCCGTCACAAGCAGGAAGTTCAGCCGGTATTTCGGATTTACGGAGGAGGAAGTGATCCGGATGCTGGATGCTTTCGGCCTTTCCGGCAGGATGGACCTGATCAGGAAGTGGTACGACGGGTATATCTTTGGAAACACGGAAGTGTTCTGTCCGTGGGATGTCGTCAGCTATCTGTCCGCCGTCCTTTACGATGAGGAGGAGGAACCGCAGAATTTCTGGGCGAACACGAGCTCAAACGCGATCCTGGATTTCTTTGTGAATCACAGGAAGTTTGACGCTTCGGAGAAATTCGAGATCCTGCTGAACGGGGGCACGATCACCGAGGATGTCTGCGAGGAGCTGACCTACGACAGGATTTCCGAGTCGGAGAAAAACCTGTGGAGCGTGATGCTCATGACGGGCTATGTGTCCAAGGCGGACAAGTCGGTTTCCAGAGGAAGGGTGAAGCTCCGTATTCCGAATACCGAGATTGCCGGGATCTTCCGGGACGCGGTGGTGGCGAGGTTTGAAAGGACTATGGATGCCGGAAACGTGGACGCCTTCGTGACCGCGATGTGGAACCGGGACGAAGAGACAGCCTCCAGGATGCTCACAGATATCCTGTGGGATTCCATCAGTTACTTCGACTACGGAGAGGATTACTACCACGGCATGCTGAATGGTATTTTCACCTCCCGCGGGTTTGCGCCCGATTCCAATGACGAGGCAGGACTCGGAAGGCTTGATCTCCGGGTGAAGGACCGGGGGAAAAGAAGAATCCTGCTCATGGAATTCAAGCGGTCAAAAAGGGAAGCCGACCTCGATGCCGACTGCGATGAGGCGATCGCGCAGATCCTCCGGAACGGGTACGACAGGGCGGTTCCGGAAGGATATGGGCAGCAGCTGGTCTATGGCATTGCGTTCTACGCGAAGACGGCAAAAGTGAAACGGATGAAGTGAGATGATTTGACGATTTACCGGCCAGCAGCGGGAAGGATGAACAAAAGGATACCGCTCACGGAGTAAAAAACCGTGGGCGGTATCCTGCGTTACAGATGCTGTTTTGTTGTACCGGCACCGTTTACATATGTGGTTTGTGGCACCGGGCCATGCCCTGAAATTAATATGAAAAAACAAACGCTGGAATTGCGCGATTACCGGCTGTGATCCGGCAGGAACGTCTATCGAAAGTGGGCAGTGATCCGGTTAAGACACCTTTACAACGCGGCGCAGTGACCCGTCAGGGCACCTTTACAACGCGGCGCAGTGATCCGTTCAGA
>JAUNJS010000196.1 GCA_030533125.1 Eubacteriales bacterium
AAGGTATGACACAGCCCGCGAAAGGTGTTGATCAGATCACCGCCGGATCAACGCTTAAATCAGATCGCGGAACGGACAGGCGTTCATTTTTACGGGATCGGATAGATCAGATTGCCGCCGGATTACCGCTCTTCGCGGAAATAAGACTGCCCCAGGCTCGCGGGCGGTTGGTTCTCCCGCTTGTTGCGCATGCTGGTTATAATGAGCACGATGATTGTGACGATGTAAGGGAGCATCTTGTAGAGCTCCTTGACGGCGAGGTTCATGCCGGTCGGGATGTACAGATAGAGGATGTAGAGCCCGCCAAACAGGAAGCTGGACAGAATGCCGACGTCCGGACGCCAGATGGTAAAAATAACAAGGGCGATGGCGAGCCAGCCGCGGTCGCCGAAAGCGTCATTGGACCAGACGCCGTTGGCGTAATCCATGACGTAATACAGGCCGCCGAGGCCGGCGATCATACAGCCGAGGCAGGTGGCACAGTATTTATATTTTGTTATGTTGATACCCGCGGCATCCGCTGTCGCGGGGCTCTCCCCCACCGCGCGCAGATGCAGGCCGGTCCTGGTGCTGCGCAGGACATAGGCGGCGGCCAGCGAGATCAGGATCGCCGCATAGGCGAGAAAACCGTATGAGAAGAATACTTTTCCCAACGCGCCCGCGCCCGCGAGGGGCAGGGTTGTGCGGAAGGCGTTGGAGGTCGCGGAAAGGGCGATGGAGGGGACGTCCGCGCCGGTCAGTTTAATCAGGGAACCACCGAAGAAATTCCCGAAGCCGACGCCAAAGGTCGTCATGGCGAGTCCCGTGACATTCTGGTTTGCCCGCAGGGTGACTGTGAGAAAACAGTACAGAAGGCCCATCAGCAGAGACCCGGTCAGACAGGAAAGCAGAGGAATCAGGATCGTCAGGACCGGATTCATCGCGTCCGCCACGCCGCAGGCGCGCTCGTACAGAAAGGCGCCGATTACGCCCGAGATCGCGCCGACATACATGACGCCGGGAATTCCCAGGTTGAGATTGCCGGATTTCTGTGTAATGGTCTCTCCTGTGCTTCCGAACATAAGCGGGATGCTCTGGGCGACCATGCGGGGAATAAAAGCAACAAAATCAAACATCTGCGGAACCCTCCTTCCCCTCTGCCGCTGTTTCTGATGTTTCTGATGCAGCGGAATCGTGCGCGGCCGTTTCCAGTTCTTTGTTTTTCCTCGGAGCAGTTTCCTTTGCTGCACTGTTGTGCTGCGCGGCTTTCCGGAAGTGAATCCGGTACCGGATGAAGAATTCGCTTCCGATAATGAAAAACAGGATGATGCCTGTCAGGATGTCGCCGTAGGACTGATTCAGGGTGAAAATCGTCGAGATCTCGCCTGCGCCTTTGGATAAAAAGACAAGCAGGAGCGAGGAGAGAACCATCCCCAGGGGATTGAACTTCGCGAGCCACGCAACCATGACGGCGGTAAAGCCCTGCCCGCCCGCCAGGGTCGTAGTAAGTGTGTGGTCCGTGCCGGCCACAAGCAGAAAGCCTGTAAGCCCGCAGATCGCGCCGGACAAAAGCAGGGTCCGGACAATCGTCCAGCCGACCTTGATGCCGACGTAGCGGGCCGTAGAGACGCTCTCGCCGACGACGGAGATCTCGTAACCCTGTTTGGAATAGGTCAGATAGATATACATCGCGATCGTGAGAAAGGCGACGCAGAGGATATTGAGGAGATAGCGGTTTCCGGCGAGGACAGGAAGCCAGCCGGCCTCCGTGGACTGGTTGATGATGCCGATTTTCCCCGACCCTTTGGGCACCTCCCAGACGATGACGAAATAGGCGACCAGCTGGGTCGCGACATAGTTCATCATCAGCGTAAACAGCGTCTCATTTGTGTTCCACCTCGCCTTGCAGAGCGCCGGGATCAGCGCCCAGAGAGCGCCAGCTCCCAGAGCGGCGATCATACTGATCACAATCAGGGGGCCGCCCGGAAAGCTCTGTCCGAGCTTGATCATGCAGGCCGCCGTAGCCAGGGCGCCCATCAGGATCTGCCCCTCTCCGCCCAGATTCCAGAACCGCATGCGGAAAGCGGGCGTCAGCGCAAGGGATATACATAAAAGAATAGCCACATCCTTGCCGAGGATCCAGATGCGTCTCTGCGTTCCGAACGCGCCGGAGAACATGGTCACATATACTCCGAGCGGATTGAGTCCTGTCACGATCATCGTGATCACGCCGCAGACGATCAGCGCCGCCAGGATCGCGGCCAGACGAATCCCCCACGCCGCCTGAAAAGAAAGCGCCTTGCGCTTTGTCATGTGTATCAGAGGTTCTTTCGATTTATTATTCCGGTAATCCATCTCTCTCGCGTATACCCCTTGTCTGTGCCGGCGCGTGAACCCGCCGTTTGCGGTTTTTTCCCGCTCCGGAGTCCCTGTCCCGGACGGCTGTTCGCGGCAGGTATTGCCGGCGCGTGAACTGTCCGCTTTGCGGTTTTCTTCTCGTTCCGGAGTCTCAAATCCGGACGGCTGTTCGCGGCAGGTATTGCCGGCGCATGAACCCGCCGTTTTACAGTTTTCTTCCCGTTCCGGAGTCCCTGTCCCGGACGGCTGTCCGCGGCAGGCGCGCCTGCGTGCTCTACTGTTCTTCCTCCACCCGCCGGGAGCCGCCGAGCTTCGTCATCATCATGCCCACTTCGTTTTTGTCCGCAGTGCGTCCGTCGACGATTCCGCTCACGCGGCCGCCGCACAGGACGACGATGCGGTCCGCGAGCTCCAAAAGCACATCCAGATCCTCGCCGACATACACAACCGCGACTCCGGCCTCCTTCTGCCGGTTCAGCAGATCATAGATCGTATAAGAGGAGTTGATATCCAGCCCCCGGACCGCATAGGCGGTCAGCAGGACCTTCGGGGAGGAAGCGATTTCGCGACCTACCAGGACCTTCTGTACATTGCCGCCGGACAGACGGCGGACCGGCGTGGAGACGCCGGGCGTATTGACCTCCAGCTCCTCGACAACCTTTTCCGCCAGCGCGTGCGGGTTTTTCCGGTTCGTGAACACAGAATGTCCTTCGCGGAACGAGCGGAGCATCATGTTTTCCGACAGGTCCATGTTGCCCACCAGACCCATGCCGAGACGGTCCTCGGGAACAAAGGACAGGGCTACGCCCATATGCTGGATCTCCAGGGGATCCTTGCCGACGAGCTCCTCCTTTTTGCCGTCGTCATCCACGTACAGGATGCTGCCGGATTCCACCCGCTGCAGGCCCGCGATGGACTCCAGGAGCTCCTTCTGGCCGCTGCCGGAAATTCCGGCAACCCCGAGGATTTCCCCCGCGCGGATATCAAAATAGATATGGTCCAGCTTCAGCACTCCGTCCGGAGATGTGACGGTCAGGCCTTTAATTTCGATCCGGGGTTTCTGTCCCACCGGATCCGGTCTGCGGATGTTGAGCGTCACGGCGCGGCCGACCATCATGTTGGTCATCTCCTGCGGGTTCGTGTCCTTCGTGAGCATCTCTCCGATATACGATCCCCTCCGCAGGACCACGACGCGGTCGGACAGCTCCTCCACCTCGTGGAGTTTGTGCGTGATAATAATGATCGCCTTGCCGTCCGCGCGCATATTGCGCAGGACCGCAAAGAGCTTCTCCGTCTCCTGCGGCGTCAGGACCGCTGTCGGTTCATCGAGGATCAGGATATCCGCGCCCCGGTACAGCGCCTTGACAATTTCCACCGTCTGTTTCTGGGAGACAGACATCTGGTAGATCTTGCGGTCGGGATCAACCTGAAAACCGTACAGATCGCAGATCTGCCGGATCCGCTGCGCGGCGGCCGCCCTGTCCAGCCTCCCCTTTTCCTCCAGCCCGAGAATGATGTTCTCTGTGGCAGTAAAGACATCTACCAGCTTGAAATGCTGGTGGATCATCCCGATGCCGTATCGGAACGCGTCTTTCGGCGACTGGATAGAGACTTCCTCCCCGTTGATAAAAATCTGCCCCTCGTCGGGGTAATAGATTCCGGAGAGCATATTCATGAGGGTTGTCTTGCCGCTGCCGTTCTCCCCCAGCAGCGCGAGAATCTCCCCCTTCCGGATATCCAGGTCCACATGATCGTTGGCCACAACCGGGCCGAAAGTCTTGGTGATGCCCCGCATCGAAACAGCAGGTGTCGCGTTTTCCAAAATAGGTACCTCCAAAGTGGAACAGCACTGATACGCCTTCTGCCTCCCGCAGAACGCTGTCCGCTGTCATGCGGAAGCGGAAGAATCCTTCCGGCGCTCTGCGAACAGGGCAGAAGCGGTCCTGCCGCCCTCTGCCCTCCCGCGGGCCGCCGTTCGCCGTCAGGCGAAAAATCCCTAACGGCAGCCCTGCGATAAAAAAAGGCTGTCACATGTTCCAATCATGTGACAGCCTCTTTGCTTTGCTGAATCCGGGTTCAAAACGGCTGTCTTCCCATCATACTGCCTTGCGCAGACAGCATGCCAGGGCGAAGAATCTCAGAACCGTCCCTCTCCCTGACCGGTTTGCGAAGGATCAATACTTCTCGTCCAGAAGCTCGATTCCGTCGATGCGAAGGTCAAAATACGGAGCGCTGCGGTATTCGGATTCGTGGAAATAACCGTCCTTAACAACTTCGGTATCCGGTGTATAGGCTTCATCCGTATCGACATCCGCCATGTAGGAATCCAGGTTTTTGCCGCCGACGGTGAAAGTGGAGGTATCAAAGACGTAGATTTCTTCATTCTCCAGCTGCTTTTTGACCTCCTCGATCTTCTCGGCAGTTCCCGCTGCAGCGGCCTTCTCGTTGACTTCCGTCAGGACAACGGATTCGGTGCTGATTGTGCCGGTATAATCAACAGCGATTTCTTCTCCGGCAGCAGCCGCCGTGATGGCATAAATGTAGTAAGGCTTCCAGTCGATCCTGGAGGATACGATGAAGGTGTTGGGGCATGCGGAAACGGTGGAACCGTTGTAGGAGACGTTCGGAACACCGGCTGTCTCGCAGGCCGTAGGAGCGCCCATGGAGTCCGCGTGCTGGCTGATCAGGACACAGCCGTCGTTGATCAGGGTGTTCGCGCCTTCCTTCTCAGCGGTCTCATCATACCAGGAACCTGTGAAGGTGACTTCCATTGTGGCGGAAGGGCAGATGGAGCGCGCGCCCAGGAAGAAGGACGTGTAGCCGGAAATAACCTCCGCGTAAGTAAAAGCGCCGATGTAGCCGATCTTGGCTTCTTCCGCCTTGATGGTGCCGGCTTCGATCATCTCGTTGAGCTTCATGCCTGCCGCGACGCCCGCAAGATACCGTCCCTCGTAGATGGCAGCGAACGCGTTGTGGTAATTGGGCAGATTCTCGGTGTGCGCCTTTGTGCCGGTGGAGTGGCAGAACTGCACCTCGGGGAACTCTTTGGCGGCCTGAATCATGAAATCCTCATGACCGAAGGAATCCGCGAAGATGATTCCGCAGCCGGCATCCACGAGGTCCGCAGCCGCGTCATAACATTCCTGGCCTTCGGGAATATTGGTGCGGATCAGGTACTCTACGCCCAGTTCTTCACAGGCGGCCTTCGCGGCGTTGATAAAGTTGAGGTCGTAAGTGGAGTTTTCATCGTGCAGCGTGATGAAACCTACCTTGATGTCGGCGGGGATGAAATCATCATCGGAACCGGAGTCGGTACTGCTGCTTGAGCTCGTAGAGCCGCCGCCACAGCCGGCAAGGATACCAAGGACCAGTGCCATTGCGAGCAGGATACTCAGGATTTTTTTCATTTTTTCCTCCCATAATAAATGAAAACTTATCGAAAGCAGCGCGGCTGCTGACGATAAAAGCGCAATAAAAACTGCGCGGAATCGGTTATCGGAACCTGATTCAGGCTCCGATAAGGAACTGTCCGGAAACAACGCAGAGAAAACGCACAGGATTTTCTTTCGAGTTCAGGAAAAAACGCATGGCGGCCATACATCTTCGAATCATGGGCATCGCCGGGGCTTTTTAACGCCGGAATCGGAAGAAAACACAAGCAGATTTTCCCTGGTTATTAAGTGACAGTTCCTGACAGGGAACAGCAGAAACACAGACCGGTCTGCACAAAAAATCGACACTGATAAAATCGACTGCGCAAAAACGGAGAGTATGTCCGCGGGTCCCGCCCACAGAACACAGATGGTGACCGGCGCACCGTCTCAGGCACAGGACACTATTTTCATCTTTGTTCCTCAGGAATCTTTATCATACGAAACTGTTTGGGTTTTGTCAATTGTACAAAGGATGTCTTTGGAAAAATACAAAACGCGAAACCCCGGACGCCTGAGCCCGAATCCACAGCGGGAAAGACACGAAACCGGAAGAACGCAGTTCCGCCAGCACATCACACCGGCAAAATACGAACCTGCAGAGCACAGACCGGCAGCACAT
>JAUNJS010000565.1 GCA_030533125.1 Eubacteriales bacterium
CCGTCAAGGAGGCAGCGCAGTATGAGGCCGAGGACCGCAAGCGCAAAGAGGCCGTTGAGGCCAGGAACGAAGCGGATTCCATCGTCTTCCAGACCGAGAAGGCCATGAAGGAAGCAGGCGACAAGATCGACGGCGCCGTCAAGGGCACGGTCGAGGCTGACATCGCGGACCTCAAGGCAGTTCTGGAGCGCACGAAGGACCAGACCGATATTTCCGATTCCGACATCGATGCTCTGAAGAGCGGAAAAGAGAAACTGATGAATGACGCGCAGCAGCTGTTCGCCCAGATGTACCAGAACGCGCAGGGCGCGGGCGCCGGTGCAGGCGCCGGTGCGGGCGCGGCCGGCGGCAGCCAGGGCGCGGGCGACGACGACGTGGTCGACGGCGATTACAGAGAGGTGTAAAGCGTAAGCATAAAAACAGGATTTATTTTCCGGAATATGGAAGACAGCTGACGATCTTCGGAGGACAGAGCAGCACTTTCAGAAAAGACGGAAGGCGTCAGAAACTTTTTGAAAGACACCTTTTCGGAAGACCGGCGAAAGCGGTTTACAATTGTCGGAAAATATGTTATAAAAAGTACTTGATGCCCGAAAAATGGCATTTTGACAGCGCTGCCCAGGCCGTGAAAACGTCCTGGGCACTGTCTGTGCATAACCGAGTATGTGATTGATTGGAAGTATTTATGGCAGAACAGAAGAGAGATTATTACGAGGTTCTGGGTGTCGAAAAGAACGCCTCGGACGAAGAAATCAAAAAAGCCTATCGGAAACTGGCCAAAAAATACCATCCGGACATGAATCCGGGGGATCAGGAGGCGGAAAAAAAGTTTAAGGAAGCTTCTGAGGCCTACGCGATCCTCAGCGACCAGGAGAAGAGGGCGCAGTATGACCAGTTCGGCCATGCGGCTTTCGACGGAACAGGCGGTTTCGGCCCGGGCGGCTTCGACTTCGGCGGCGCGGATTTCGCGGACATTTTCGGAGATATTTTCGGCGGCATGTTCGGCAGCTCCCGCACGAGAGGCTCTTCCAACGGCCCCATGAAGGGCGCCAATATCCGGGTCAGCGTCCGCATCACCTTCCTGGAAGCGGTTTTCGGCACGGAAAAGGAGCTCACCCTGAACCTGAAGGATCCCTGTTCCAATTGCAGCGGCACCGGCGCGAAGCCCGGCACAACTCCCCAGATGTGTCCCAAGTGCGGCGGCAAGGGGCAGGTTGTTTTCACGCAGCAGTCCTTCTTCGGGACCGTGCGGAACGTCCAGACGTGCCCGGACTGCGGGGGCAGCGGCAAAATCATCAAGGACAAATGCCCGGACTGCGGGGGCACCGGCTACATCTCGAGCCGCAAGACCATCAATGTCTCCATTCCCGCCGGCATCGACAACGGACAGAGCGTCCGCATCCGTGAAAAAGGCGAACCGGGGATCAACGGAGGACCCCGCGGCGATCTTCTCGTGGAGGTGATTGTCTCCCCGCACGAGACCTTCGAGCGCCAGGGACTCGATATTTTTTCCATGGTCAAAATCTCCTATCCCGTCGCGGCCCTCGGGGGCAGCATCATGATCGACACGGTGGATGGAAGGATCGTATACGATGTAAAAGCCGGCACACAGACAGGAACCCAGATCCGCTTCAGAGGCAAGGGCGTCCCGTCCCTGCGCGGCGGCGACATGCGCGGAAACCACTATGTGACGCTCGTCGTGGAGGTTCCGACCCGGCTCAGTAAAGAAGCCCGGGAAGCCCTGCGCAAATATGACGAGCTGACGGGTGACTCCCTGACCGCCGTCGAGCGCGCCGGCGGGAAACAGGACGAGCCTGAAAAGACTGAAAAGACGGAGAAAAAAGAGAAGAAAAAACACTTCTGGGAAAAGTAATCAGTCTCAGCGGCGTGCGGAGCAGCTGCAGAAGCCGGTTTGAGTCAACCGGGTTTGATTTTGACAGCATATACACTCCTGATATTCTGCAAATCAGAAATCTGACATTCCGGTAATACAAATCTGACATTCCGGAAAAAGAGAGCAGAGATGTCCTGTTTCCGGTCCGGCGGTTCGGGCAGGATGTCGCG
>JAUNJS010000566.1 GCA_030533125.1 Eubacteriales bacterium
CGATCTTCTGCTTGAACATGCCGTAGTGGTAGCGGATCCCGCAGCCATAGGCGGGATAGTTCAGCGTGGCGAGGGAATCCAGGAAACAGGCCGCGAGACGGCCCAGGCCGCCGTTGCCCAGCGCGGCGTCCGGCTCCTGGTCCTCGATGGCGTTCATTTTGAACCCGAGCTCCTTGAGCGCCTCCGCGATCGGCTGATAGGCCATCAGGTTGATGGCGTCGTTTCCGAAGGCGCGGCCCATCAGAAACTCCATGGACAGATAGAGGAGCGTCTTGGGGTCCTGATCGTCAAATGCCTTCTGCGTGCGCATCCAGCAGTCGATAATCTGGTCCTTGAGGGCCAGGGCGGAAGCCTGGAAAACCTGCTGGTCCGTGGCTTCTTTCATGGTGCGGCGGTACATCGTGCGTACGTTGTAATCCACGCTTCTCTTGAAAAGGTCCTTGTCAAATTCTATTGCAGGTCGTTTGATCATAAATATCCTTTCTACATCTACTGTGAGCCAATCCTGATCTGCACATCCGGAATTGTATGGTTTCAGGACTCATACGCCCGAACGCGAGTCCTGCGCGGCAGGAATGAAAATCCGTTGTCACTTTTTCTCCACGGAAATCACGGCTTTCTCACCGTTGATATCCCATTCTTTCGCGTTTGCGAGCGTCTCTCCGATGAGGACCTCGACCGCCAGCACCTTGTCGGCGATGGCGCCGCGGTTGTCCGTAAGGACCTTCGCGAGCTTTTCGCTGCCGGCGAGCGCGAGACGGATGCGGTCCGTGACCTCGAAACCGGATTCCTTGCGCATGGTCTGGATCTTGCTGATCAGCTCATACACAAAGCCCTCTTCGATGAGCTCCGGTGTCAGGTTCGTGTCGAGGACGACGGTATAGCCGCCGTCTTCCTGGGAGATGTAGCCTTCCTTCTGTGACATCTCGATCAGGAGATCCTCCTTCGTCAGCGAGACTTCCGTCCCGTTCACGTCGAAGGTCAGGGAGCCCTTTTCGTTCAGTTCGTCCATGGCGTCGTTTCCGTCAAGCTGCGACAGATAAGCGCGGATTCCGCCGAGCTGTTTTCCGTACTTCGGGCCTACGGTCCGAAGCTGCGGCTTGAACTCGTAGCTGGTGAACGCGCGGACATCTTCCGTAAAGACGACTTCCTTGACGTTCAGCTCGCTCTCGATGATATCGATGAAGTACTTGTCCAGCGCTCCGCCGGCGGTTTCCGGCGCCTTCACAAACATCTTAGCGACAGGCTGGCGGTTCTTGATGCCGGAGAGGTTGCGGCAGGCGCGTCCCATGACGACGACCTTGAGGACCTCCGCCATGGATTTCTCCAGCGCGGGATCGATCATGGCCTCGTCCGCCGCGGGATAATCGCACAGATGGATGCTCTCGGGCGCGGTCTTGTCGACGCTGCGGACGATGTTCTGATAGATCTCCTCGGTCATGAAGGGGATCATCGGGGCGGCGGCCTTGCAGACGCCCACGAGCGCGGTGTACAGCGTCATATAGGCATTGATCTTGTCCTGCTCCATGCCCTTCGCCCAGAAGCGGTCGCGGCAGCGGCGGACATACCAGTTGGACATCTCGTCGACGAAGTCGGACAGTGCGGTGGCAGCCTCGGGGATCCGGTAGCGGTCAAGGCAGTCATCGGCCTTTTTGACCATCGAATTCATGCGGGACAGAAGCCACTTGTCCATGACGGGCAGGCTCGCGTAATCCAGCGCGTATTTCGTGGGATCGAACCGGTCGATCTCCGCGTACAGTGTGTAGAACGCGTAGGTGTTCCAGAGCGTGCCGAGGAATTTCCTCTGGCCCTCCTGCACCGCCTTGTCGTGGAATTTGTTCGGCAGCCAGGGCGCGCTGTTGGAATAGAAATACCAGCGGATCGCGTCCGCGCCGTGCATGCCCAGCGCGTCGAAGGGATCGACGGCATTGCCCTTGGACTTGGACATCTTCTCTCCGTCCTTGTCCAGGACGAGGCCCAGGACGATGACGTTCTTATAGGCAGGTTTATTGAAAAGAAGCGTGGAGATCGCGTGCAGGGAATAGAACCAGCCGCGGGTCT
>JAUNJS010000567.1 GCA_030533125.1 Eubacteriales bacterium
ATGCTTCTTTAGCTTTCCTCAGAGTCCAGATGAAGTTTCTCTTTTAGAAGCCTGATCCCTTCGACTACTGCGTTTACCCGTTGTGTCTGCATCGCCTCGGAACATCTGCGAATGTCCTCGATTTCTGCAGGCGACATTCGGAAACCGGTTTTTTCTGTTCGGGGATTTGATGTGGCCTTCCCATCTTTTTTTGACTGCCGGCGGTTCCTTGAAAACAGGGGCTTCCTGATTCTTGAAGGAGTCATTCTGATTTTCTTAAGCGGAAAGGAGATAATTGTCGTGGTTTCCCGCAGGAAAAGTGTATAGAAAAATACTGTAAGAAATGATATCCTAGCTATGTAATCACGCCCCGCGAGATCGGAGAAAAAGACACGCCAGATCAGCACTGCCGAAAGGGCTGAAAGTCTGCCCGGGCCATGGGGAGAGCTTTGAAACAGTCAAAGCACGCACATTGTTAATCGTAATGGGAGCAGGCAGATGAACATTTATCTGAATCCGGGATATGAGAATTTTCGAAGGGCACTCTCTGCGGAAATCTATGTCGATAAGACTATGATGATTGCGAGGACGAACCGCTTTATTGATACCGGGAACAATTATGTCTGCGTTTCACGCCCCAGGCGCTTTGGAAAGACGATCACAAATAACATGCTTAGTGCGTATTATTCCAAAGGATGTGATGCCAGGGAGCTTTTTGCTCCTTTCAAAATTGCTTCAGACCCCGGGTTTACGGGGAAACTGAACCGGTTTAATGTCATTCAGATCGACATGAACAGCGAGTACCAGAATACCAGGAACAAGGACAGGCTGCTCGACAGGCTGACAGAAGAGATCAAGGAGGAAATGTCGGTTCAATTTCCACAAGTGCGGTTCCGCGAGGATGATTCTCTTGCGCAGAGCATTCTGCGAATATATGCCGCAACCGGAGAAACCTTCGTGTTTCTTCTGGATGAATACGACGTTCTGGTGCGGGAACAGGTCCCCGAACCACTTTTTGCGCAATACTTAAGTTTCCTGAACGGCCTGTTTAAAAGTGCTTCGCTGCGCCCTGCGATCTCCTTGGCATATCTGACGGGAATCATGCCCGTGGTGCGGGACAAGGTCCAGTCAAAGCTCAATAATTTCAGGGAATACACGATCCTGAATGCGGGGCCGCTTGCTGATTTCGTGGGATTTACAGGGGAAGAAGTCCGAGCCCTGTGCAGAGAAAGGGGAAGAGATTTTGAAGAATGCAGGCGCTGGTATGATGGATACCGTCAGCACGGCTATGAGATCTATAACCCGGAATCCGTCGTCAGAAGCATGGAAGAGGGCTATTATGCCGGCTTCTGGAGCATGACATCTTCATACGCCGTCATTGCGGACCTCATCCGTAAAAATTTCAAGGGAACCAAAGACGACGTAGTCCGGATGCTGTCCGGGGAGAACGTCGATGTCAATGTGACAAGCTTTATGAACACGATGGACTCCTTCGCAACAAAGGACGATCTGTTCACTTGCCTGCTCCATGTCGGCTACCTGGCCTATAACGAAGAGGACGGGACGTGCAGGATTCCCAACAGGGAAGTGCGGCAGGAATGGTTCAACGCCGTGGCGGCCGTGGAGGATTACGCCATCACGGACGAGATTATCCGCGCATCGAAAGATCTTTTGCAGGAGACGCTGCGGGGCAATGAAGAGGCGGTCGCCAGGGCGCTGGATGTAAGCCACATCCACGTCACCTCCAACCGCAGCTACAACAACGAAGACGCCCTGCAGAGCGCGATCTATCTGGCCTACATCTATGCCCTCAACCGGTATACGGTCATCCGGGAAATGACAAGCGGAAAGGGCTTCGCGGACGTCATTTTCATTCCATACGCTGCGGGTGCTCCGGCAATGGTCATTGAGCTTAAGCGCAATGCCTGCGCGGAGAGCGCGATCGACCAGATCCGGCGGAAGCAGTATTTTGACTCACTGTCCCATTACCAGGGAGATCTCCTCTTCGTAGGGATCAACTACGATGAGAAAGAGAAGACACATTCCTGCAGGATCGAGAGGTTTGTGAAACAGTAGGCAC
>JAUNJS010000568.1 GCA_030533125.1 Eubacteriales bacterium
CTGACGCGTTTTTCTCCGGCGCGATCAGCGAAGCGCCGCGCAATACCTGACGCGGTTTTTCCGATGTGATCAGCGAAGCGCCGCCGCGCGCGGCGCCGGCTAGCGTTCCGGAATCAGGCTGTCACAGCTCGATATACAGGTTGTTCAGGTTTAAACTGTTTGTGTATACGACGCTTTTGGACAGTTCCATGATCATTCTGATCCCGAATCCGGTTGTTGCTTTTTCCTGTTTTTTTACGCTGTCATAATAATGCTTCGGGTCGAAATGTCTGCAGTTATCTTTGATATTTATGCTGATCCGATCCTCCGGCATCATGATCCTGACAACAATGCTGTTGTTTTTCCCTTCCTGAAATCCGTGTTCGACAATGTTTTTTGTCATTTCCTCCACGAAGAGAGAGATGAGGTACTGCTTTTTGTGGTCAACGCCCATTTTCCCGCAGTCATGATACGCGTTCTCCGACGCGGCCGCGCACTCCGCGAGGGTGCCAATGCTGTATTCCAGAATATTTCCGTCCGGGATCCCGAATTTTCTGTCAGCGCGGAAATATACATAAATACAATTTGTGATCAGGGCCAGAACATAGCAGACGGTGAAGGACAGGAAGAGTCCGTCCGATCCCATCAGCTTCGTGAGTATTGCCGCGGCGCAGCAGACATATACCACGTTGCACAGAATGTTGATGATCGATGTGTACAGTCCGCTCCCGATCGCCTGTATGTATTTTTTGAGGACACACGCCAGAACGTCAGGGACGAGATACAGGGCGGCGATCCTCAGCGCCCTGGCGGCAGCCGCGGCGTAAATGTAATCTTCGCGGCTCAAAAACAGCTTCGAGAAAGGCACGGCGAAAATGACTGTAATAACAGCGGCCGCGGCCAGAAGGGCCGCTCCCGTTCCGCTTGCGAACCTGACCAGCTGCTTCGCGCCTTTTTTGTCTTTTTCTCCGAATAAAACACCCCCAAGCAGCAGGACCGAATCTCCGCACCCTCCGATCAGTACATCGGTGATCGTCGCGAAGTGATTGAAAACCAGCATGCTCACCAGCACGCTTCTGTCCAGCCTGGTAATGATCAGCATGTTCAGAAACGCGGCGCGGATCACCAGGCTTCCGTAATATGTAAAACCCGGCAGCCCGTTTTTCAGGATGTTCAGTAGATATTTCTTCTTTGCGTCTTTGAGCGACAGCCGGAACAGGTCGGATCTCTTCCGGAAATAGAGATACATTACAGCTGTCGCGACGATGTTGGCGGCGGAAGTGGCGAGAGCCATTCCGAATAATCCCTTTTTGAAAATGAATATATTGAGGAGATCTCCGGCCGCGTTGACTACAAGCACACAAAGAGAGCTGCAGACCACGATTTTCTTTTTTCCTTCCAGCTGCGTCAGGCACATCAGAAGGTCCAGCAGGAAGATTGCAGGGATCCCCAATGCGTATGCGCGCAGGTATCCGGAAATATCCTGAATCTGATTCGGGATGTCCGGACTGGCCCCGAGCAGTACCGCGATCTGTTTTGAAAACAGGATAAACAGTACGGCGAAGATCACCGATACGATCACGCCTGTAAGAAACGCGAAACCGGACTGTGAATGCGTCTCTTCGAATTCCCCTCTTCCGGTCAGATGAGAACAGGAGATCTGCGCTCCTTTGGAAATGATGCAGCTTACCGCGATGAGCAGGGAATTTACCGGCAGAAACAATGCGTAAGCCTGCAGCGCGTAGGCGCCGTATGCCTTTCCGGTCAGGATCGTATCGATCAGCTGGTTGCAGGGCTGAATCATGTTGATAACAATATTGACCGCCGCCATCTGAAGAAACAGATCAGATATAATATGGCTGGTTTTCCCTTTTGATTTCTTCATATATCGCTGTTTCAATTTCATTTCAATTATGGTGTCGGGACATTTTGCCGCTGAGCATTATTGTACACATATGTATGCTGGTTTTCAACCATGCGGCATGTGTTGTGTGCGGAAATCCCGCGGCATGCGGCATGTCTGAATAAGGCTTTGCGAAACAGCTTTTAGGAAACAGATCTTTGCGGAACAGATTA
>JAUNJS010000569.1 GCA_030533125.1 Eubacteriales bacterium
TTTCCGGCAGGACACGCGTCACAGCGTCTCAGGACAGTTTATGTGTCTGCGGGCTGTACCTGATAATCTTCTTTCCGGCAGGACACGCGTCACATTGTCGCGGGACTAACCCTTTCTTCACAGCTCTGCCAGATAATCCTCTTTCCTATAGGGGCTCCAGTGTCCGTCGACAATCGTCTTCGCGTCAAACCCGCGTACCTGCTCCGCAAGCGCGTCGAGCCTCTCAAAATCCATCCGCCAGGTGGGAAACTCCCCCAGCTGGGCGTCGCCGACAAACAGCACCCTGTCCTCGGGCACATAGGCCAGCAGCGCATCCTCTGTATGAGGTGATTCCGCATAGCATAGCTGCAGGGTCACCCCGCCCAGGTCAATGCTCCGGTCCTCTGTGATCTCTTCCTGCGCGGGGACAACGACGAGAGGAACTCCCCCCGCGTATTCCCGCCGGATACAGGCGTCACTGTTCAGAAACTCCTCCGCCGCACGCCGGCTTCTCCGCATCTGCTCCCGGATCCCCTCCAGATGGCTGTTCGTCTCCGGACGCGCGAGCGTCCTTCCGTGCACCGCGTGCAGCCCGAATGTATGATCCCAGTGCCAGTGCGTGATGACAGTCAGATCCGGCAGCGGAAGCATTTCTCTCTCCAGCGCAGCGTAAAAATCCTCGACGTGCGAAGAGGAATGCCCCGCGTCAATGGCCACCGCCATCTTCTCCCCCTGCACATATCCGAGATTCGGCCTGTCCTTCGCGGAATCCAGCGGGAAAATCCAGGTGTGCGGTCCGATTTTCTGCAAGCGCGTCCTTCCCATTTTTCATTTCTCCTGCCATATTGCTTATTTTTTTGATTTTCCTTTTTCCGCCTGCTGTCAGAGATCAACACCGCATCAGGCTTTGTATACTTCCGTGCCATGAATTGTGGCACCGTGCCATGCCCTGAAGTATACAAAACCGCGCTCTTTTCCGCAAGTCACAGAAACCGATCCGATGTCCGGCTCAACAGCCGTTGAATCCTGTCCTGTCAGTTTCAACAATCACAGAACCTGTCGTTTTCCCGGACCGCGGAGCACCTGCCTCCGTCCTTTGATGATCCGCCCTCAAATTCTCCCGCAGTCCTGATTTACTTCAGCGAGAATGTATATATTGCCCGCATTGCAGAAAACAAAAAAAGAAGAACGCTGCCGTTTCAAACCGGGACGCGTTCTTCTTTTTTTATTTACATACAGAATCTGCGATCTTGTCTTTTGATTTTGTTTTTTTGATCTTTTCTTTTTGATCTTGTCTCTTGTTGATCTCGTCGTTCGATTTACTCTTTCAGGGTTATGAATCTGTAAATCCTTATTCCGCCTTTTTCACGGCAGCCGCGAGCCTGGAAACCTTGCGGGCGGCGGTGTTCTTGTGCAGAATGCCCTTGGAAGCTGCCTTGTCGATCACAGACTTGGCATTCTCGAAAGCGGCTGCTGCTGCGGCAGCATCATTCGCTTCGATCGCGGCGCGGACCTTCTTGACGGCAGTCTTGACACCGGACTTGATCGCTTTGTTCCTTGCAGCTCTCTTCTGGCTGGTAAGAATTCTCTTCTTGGCAGATTTAATGTTTGCCATTATTATTTCCTCCGAATAATTGATGGGATTGACTTATGGGATGACTGTGTGTTTCTGATTCCGGTTCTCCCCTCTCCTGCAGCTGTGCAGCCGCGCAAACAACTGCGGATCCGGGAAACAGGCAGAAGCTGACACGGATCTTCTGTCTGAACATACCAAACAATAATACATAATACCGTCTATTGTGTCAATAAGAAAATTGTTTTTTCCCGCGTGCGCGTGCGCCCCCGCGTGCTTTCCCGCTGCGTCCCGCACAGTTCCCATGCTTTTCCCGTGCAGTTCCCATGCTTTTCAGTAACCGCGTTAACGATCTCTCCGGGGCCGAAAGCGGGCGCTTCCCTCTTTCCGTCTCACTTCCATTCTTCTGTTCTACAGGCAGGTAGAGGCACCTCAGAACCGGAGCTCACCGAAGCGGGCGTTTCCATTTTCTGTCTCACTGACTCTTGTCGGTTTTACGA
>JAUNJS010000570.1 GCA_030533125.1 Eubacteriales bacterium
TTACAACGGAATCTTTCGTAACTGACTCTGTTGCTGCGGACTCCTTCGCGGCTGTCTCTGCGGCTGCGGAATCCTTCAAAGCCGCTTCCCTGGCTTCCTTCGCTCTCCTTGCCTGTTCGCGGACAAGCCGCACGGCAGCGGCACGGCTGAGGGTCTCGAGGCGCTTGCGGAGGCCGCGGACGCCGCCCTCCTGTGTGTAGTCGGAGATGATGATCCGGATCATCTCGTCCGAGAGATCGAGGTTTTCCGGATTGATTCCGACCGTCTGCAGCGCCTTGGGCAGCAGGTGCCTTTTGGCAATCTGGAGCTTGTCGGTGGCGGTATATCCCTGGAACTGGATCACTTCCATGCGGTTGAGCAGGGGTTCCGGGATGGTCTCAAGCGTGTTCGCCGTGCAGATGAACAGGACGTTCGAGAGGTCATACGGCGCGTTCATATAGTGGTCGGTAAAATTGCAGTTCTGCTCGGGGTCCAGGACCTCCAGCAGAGCGCTGGCGGGGTCGCCGTTGTAGGAGACGGACAGCTTGTCGATTTCATCGAGGACCATCACGGGGTTGGAGACGCCGCTCTTCTGGATGCCGTCCATGATCCTGCCCGGCATGGCGCCGATGTAGGTGCGGCGGTGTCCGCGGATATCCGCTTCGTCACGCACGCCGCCGAGGCTGACGCGGACATATTTGCGGTGCAGCGCCTTCGCGATGCTCTGGCCGATGCTGGTCTTGCCGGTGCCGGGCGCGCCGACAAAGCAGAGGATGGAACCGGACTGCTGTTTTTTGAGATTCATCACGGCGATCTGCTGGATGATGCGCTCCTTGACCTTTTTCAGGCCGAAGTGGTCCTCTTCGAGGACGGCCTCCGCCTCGTCGAGATCGATCTCCTGGGCATCCTCGTTTTTCCAGGAGAGGCCGGTGATGAAATCGAGGTAATCATAGAGCATGCCGGACTCGGGACTGTTCTGCCCCTCCTGCTTGTACCGGTTCAGAACCTTGTCGGCCTCTTTGCGCGCCGTCTCGTTCATGCCGGACTCCTCGATTTTGATCTGGAAGCGCCGCACATCCGTGATGTTTTCGGGATGCATTTCGTCCAGTTCTTTCTGGAGATATTCGATCTGTTTTTTGATCGCCTGTTCCCGGTAAACCTTCTGGTAGCCCTCCTCCTGGGCATTGCGGGCCTCGTTGTTTACGTGGAACTGTTCGAGATTTTCATAGAGGATTTTCTCGATCGCCTCGCTGCGCGCCTTTTTGGAGTCCTCCGTAAGCAGCGCGTAGCGCTCTTCATTGCTGATGGACAGCCAGGGAGACATGATTGCCGCGATTTCCCCGATGTTTGTCCACTGCTCGGAATACGCCCGGGTCAGGGCGCCCCACTGGAACTGGGATGTATATTCAATCACGAGCTTTTTGAGCTTCTCAAGGCGGTCCGCCT
Organism: Eubacteriales bacterium; assembly: GCA_030533125.1. Classification (GTDB taxonomy): domain Bacteria; phylum Bacillota; class Clostridia; order Lachnospirales; family Lachnospiraceae; genus CAG-791. The sequence continues at coordinate 1,426 of JAUNJS010000570.1, forward strand.
CATACGCGGGATCCAGATCCTCTGTGTCGGGTTTGCGGGAAACGGCCAGCTCGATCGTATGGTCGCTGTAAACAGTGATTTCGTCAAAATGTACGCGTCCGTGCGTACGGATGACAAGATAACCGCCTGCGTTTACCTCGGTGATGACACCGGAGACGCCGATCGGATAAAAGCTTTCCTTCCGGAGATCCTCACGGCTGTCGTCCGCCCGAAGCATCATCAGGATCACCTTCTCCCCCTCGAAAGGGGCGCGGCCTGTCATCTGCTTATATGCGTCAATCCCGAAAAAGATGTTCGAATCCGGGACCACAACAACATTATATACAGGTACAACTGTCATATTGCTTCTTTCTCCTTTCTGATGGGATTGCGTCCTGTTAGCACTCGACTGAAATGAGTGCTAACAGTCGTGTTTTGGAGATAATATCACTGTCTAAAGCGATTGTCAACACCAAAAAACACTTATTCGAACGGATTTCACAAAACACATATTCGACATATATTAGTCGTATATTCGACCGGAACCGGACGTTCTTTTTTGGCGGGTTCTGCGCATTTTTATAAGCTGCGGCTGAAGTTCCTGCAGCATCCGGAGTACCTGTTGTACCTGCAGCATCCGGA
>JAUNJS010000571.1:0-1331 GCA_030533125.1 Eubacteriales bacterium
CATTTCCACTTTGCTTTCATTTCTGCCATGTACTCGTTTCTACTATACGGTTATTTCCACTGTGCTTACATTTCTACCATGCATTTGTTCTTCTGTGCATTCCTTAGCTCGACGACATGTTCTGCCCCCGAAACAGGAACGCTTTGCGTAAAAAAAATCTGCCTTCGGCAGACACCGCGCTGAATATACTTTCTTTTCCTGCGTCGACAATTTCCGGTTCAGGTTTCGTGTTCAGGCGGGACAATCCACAATCGCATAAGCCTTCGGGCGCCCGTGTTCAGAATGAAAGATTCCGGACACGGGCGCTTTTTTTACTGCTTTTTCTGCCGGTTTGGCGGCGTTTTTTCACTGTTTGAGGCTCCGGAAACGAAAAGCAATTTTTCAAAACGCGGAGAGTATCCTGCGCAGTAACAACAGGGAAAGGAAGACGCCGGAAGTCGGCACGCCGGTTCACAAAGAAGCGGCTCCCGGTCAGCCCGAACGCAAAGAGAGGAGGAAAAAATGAAGAAGAAAAAAACAAATCACCGGCTCACCGCCTGGATGCTTTTCGTCTGTCTCTTGCTGGCAGTATCCGTCATGACCATTTCTGTCCCGGCCAGTCCCGGACTGACAGACAGCGACAGGAACTTCAGAGACGGAAGCTCCTCTTCCGGAAAAGACCGGAAATCCAGAAAAGCGATCAAGAGCTCCGACGTCAGTCTGTCGAAATCGGTTTTCACTTACGACGGCCGGTCGAAAAAGCCCGGTGTGACCGTCCGGGTCGGCGGAAAAACTCTTCGCAAAAACAAGGATTTTTCCGTCAGCTATCACCACAACAAAAAGCCCGGAAAGGGCAGCGTCATCGTGCGCGGCAAGGGAAGCTATAAAGGCTGTGTCACGAAACATTTCCGGATCAGGAAGGGCTGAAGCCCGAACCGCTGGACCGTGCGCACGCTGACGTACACCGGGATCAGCCCTTCCTCAATGAGCTTTAAGTGCATCTGTATCGTGTTGGTCCTCGGGAAATCCCGCTTCAGCTCGTAGATGCGCCCGATGGCGGTGTCGGCCAACACCCGCGCATAGGCCATGGATGGCGGGGCTGGAATAAGATGACCGAAACAGAATAAAACAAGAATTTCTGATGCCCCTCAATGTGTCATCATCGCAGGAATTGAAACGAAGCATCCTCGCCGAAGCCGGAGGTTAAATAATAATTGACAGATCAAAGAATTATAATAATGAAGTGTAAGAAAAGGGTCTATGTTGAACTTTCACAGGAACTGAAAAAAATGTACGGAGAAGAAGCTGCTCTGGAGAGTGCCTCAAAAGAGCAGCTGTATTCTGCGATCTGG
>JAUNJS010000571.1:1341-2044 GCA_030533125.1 Eubacteriales bacterium
AGGCAATCGCTCTTTGCAGATACAAGGATACAGAATTAGTCAATAGTATCAATATCACAGCCTTTGAGAGCCTTCCCGGATGCCTCCTTGTGAACAATCTCCTGAAACTTGACCTTCTTTTAGATGTAAATGTGATTCTCTGTCGTCTGGGGTATTCCATAGATGATATTGAAAAGATGGGTACATTTTCATCCCTGAGGGACGGCGACTTTGCAACTGCTTTGTTGGCATCGATGATGCTTCATTTTTTACATAGATCCTCCGAACCTCCATTACCAAACTGGACTATGCCGGAAGAACTTCGTAAAAAAGCAGGTGTCCTCAATCCCAAGGATATGTACGGAAGAGCAGATCATCGTCATGAGGCTAACCACGAAGCAACGATGTGGGGCAGAAAATTCCGCCGAGATGAATATCACGGTCACAAAATACCGGACAAGCCGTACCAATCCACCCGTCCTTTTCGACATCACTCTCAAAAGCAATTTGGTGTTTAATCATCTCTATAGTACAACAGATAGGGACAGTCTTAATTAAATCAAAAATAAAGAGAAAGATATCAGGCTGGTAAGCAGTGATTCAGAAAAGTCAGGAGGAAAACGATATGTTAGAAAGCCTTATCCTGTTAAAGCTGGCGGCCTTAGGCTGCTTCGGAATTATTACTACTGCTATCGCTTCATTTCTCTGGTGGATCGAAGAGGAA
>JAUNJS010000022.1:0-11837 GCA_030533125.1 Eubacteriales bacterium
TGAACGCGATCAACATGGCTGCAGAGATGATCAAGGCAGGCGATGCGGATATCGTCGTCGCCGGCGGCACAGAGAATATGTCCATGGCTCCCTTCGCTCTGGAGAAGGGCCGTTACGGCTATCGTATGAATAACGGCGTCCTGGTCGACACCATGATCAAGGATGCTCTGTGGGATGCTTTCAATAACTATCACATGATCAAGACTGCTGACAACGTAGCCGAGGAGTGGGGCCTGACCCGCGAAGAGCTCGATGAGTTCTCGGCATGCAGCCAGCAGAAGGCAGTTGCCGCGCAGGAGAACGGCTGGTTTGATTCCCAGATCGTCCCTGTGGAAATCAAAGAGAAAAAGAAAACCATCATCTTCGATAAGGATGAAGGCCCTCGTCCCGGTACAACTGCGGAGTCTCTGTCCAAGCTTCGCCCCATCAATCCCGGCGGATTTGTCACGGCAGGCAATGCTTCCGGTATCAATGACGGCGCAGCGGCTGTCGTCGTGATGAGCGAAGAGAAGGCGAAAGAGCTGGGCGTCAAGGCACAGGTCGAGTGGCTCGGCGGCTGCCTCGGCGGCGTGGATCCCCGCATCATGGGTGTCGGCCCTGTTGCTTCCACCACCAAGCTCCTTAAGAGACTTGACATGACCATCGATGATATCGATATCTATGAGGCGAATGAGGCGTTTGCGGCACAGTCTGTCGCGGTCGGCAAGGATCTGAAGTTCGATCTGAACAAGCTGAACATCACCGGCGGCGCAATCGCTCTCGGCCATCCCGTCGGCGCTTCCGGCTGCCGTATCTTCGTCACCCTCCTTGCCAATATGGAGAGGACAGGCGCGAAGGTCGGTCTTGCCACCCTCTGCATCGGCGGCGGCATGGGCTGCTCCTGCATCGTCAAGGCGCTTGACTGAGGAGAATTCCATGATTGCACCGGTCACGGAACGACCGGCGGCATTGTGAATGAATAACTGCGGACGACTGCCTTCCGGCAGCCTGTCCCCGGCGGTTAAGAAGTTCATTTTCAGAAGAATTAAAACTAAAAAAACAGGATCGGCGCTATTTTCGCCGATCCTGTTTTTTATTATGACACGGCCCGCGTAAGGAGTTTTTCCGTCTGAAGGCGGACGCGGGCAGGTCGGGGGCAGAGAGCGGCAGGGCCGCCTCTACCCTGTTTTATATTCCTTATTCCGGATTATTCCGCTTCGTCCGACGGTTGTTTTGCTGCGTAGTTCTTTTTCTGTTTTTTTCCTGTCCTCTGTCCCCTGCGTCCGTCGGCTGTCTGTTTGTATTTCCTCTGCGCTGCCCGGAAGGACGCGTCTGCCGGTAGGCTTCCTCTTCGGGGAAGGAGGAGCGCTGCCCGGCGCGTGCCGCGCGGCGGTTTTTTCTCTGCCGGCGCCGTTTGCGTTCCGCAAAGAACCCGAAGATGAAGAAAATAATGCAGAGCAGAAACGCGGCCGCAAGCACCAGGGGTATGAGAAACAGGATATTCAGATAAATGGAGCCGTGCGCGCCGGTGTGGACAATCCCGAAAAACAGGGAGCGGATCCCATGGACTTCTGCCGGCGCCGGATCATTTCCCGCGGCGAGAGAGCTTTCACCCGGCAGTTCGACATCGGAAGGGGAAGCTGCCGCGGCAGCTGTACTGCCGGGATCGAAAAGGACCTGCGCGGACCCGAGGTTATACGCATGGTACTTGTAATAAATCGTCCCGAGAATCCGTTTTCCGTCTTCTGTAAAAGCGGAGGCGTCCGGTGATTCCGTACCTGTGGGAGCCGCAGGCGCAAAATCCTCCGTATCCCCGGATTTCGATGAAGATTTATTCTTTTTCGAGGATGTGTCTGCGGAGTTTTCCGTGGAAGGAGCATCCGCGCCCGCAGCGGAATCCTCTGCTGTGCCATTGCCGGTATCCTTAGCGGCGTCCTGCGCCGTGTCTTTGGCGTCGTTTTTGGCGTCGTCGGCGTTCTGCGCCTTGCCATTGCCTGCATCCTTGGCAGCGTCCTTCGTCGTATCTTTGCCGGCTTTTTTAGCGGTGTCGGCATCCTGTGCCTTGCCATTGCCCGCATCCTTGGAGGCATCCTGCGCCGTGTCTTTGCCGGCTTTTTTAGCGTCGTCGGCGTCCTGCGCCTTGCCGTTGCCTGCATCCTTGGCGGCACCCTTCGCCGTGTCTTTGCCGGCTTTCCCGGCCGTGGGAGCTTGTGCTGCGGCGGGAATCCCGGAGGACCGGATTTCAGCCTCTTTTATCTCGTCCGCACCGCCGGTTCCAATGTCTTCCGGCCCGCCTGCGTCCGTAACGCCGGCTGCGTTGCCTTCCGATCCGCCTGTGTCCGTAACGCCGGCTGTGTTGCCTTCCGTTTCCTGTGGAAGATCCGCCTCATCCCGGGAAGATTCGGAAGGCAGGGGAACAATCTCCGCGGTGAGATCCTCAAAGGAGAGATCCTTCGGGATCAGCATCGTAGTATTTTCCGGGATATAGTAACAGGGCGCGGCGCTTCCGAAAATATCTGTGCCGAAAGAAAGAAAATCTCCGGACTGCAGGGTAAATCTGTTTTCCTGCTCCGTGATATTGATCTTCTTGAAATTGTCAAAGGCGTAATTCAGGAGGTCGATGGTGTCGTAGTACTGGTACGGGGGTTCGTCCTTCATGATGACGCAGATCAGGCGTTTTCCGTCCCGCTCCGCGAAAGAAACAAGGGTTTCACGCGCCTCATCGGTGTAGCCTGTTTTACCGCCGATCACGTCATCGCAGGGAATCGCGCCGGTCAGGAAATCATTGGTGTTGCCGAGCCAGAAATCATCGGGCTGGTTTTCGCTTGCCTCAAAATGGTAGTTCGCCTGGGACATGTAATGGATGAAATCCGGATGTCGGAAAGCTTCCCGCGCGATCAGCGCCATGTCATAGACGCAGGTGTAGTGATTTTTGTCGTGCAGTCCGTTCAGGGTGACGAAACTTGTGTTTTTGCACCCCAGCTGCGCGGCCCGCTCATTCATGAGGTTCGCGAAGCCTTCCTTTGTTCCGGAGACTCTCTCCCCGAGCGCGATGGCGACTTCGTTGGCGGAAGCGACCATCAGCCCGTACAGGGCCTCGTCCACCGTAATGGATTCTCCGACGTCGATCCCGATGTTGGAGCTTCCCTGTTCGATGCCGAACACCGCGTTTTCCGAAAATTTTACGGTATCTGTCAGCTTCAGATTTTCATAGGCGAGAAGGCCTGTCATAACCTTCGTGATACTGGCGGGATAGAGGTGTTTATAGATGTTTTTTCCGTATAGTACCGCTCCGCTGTCCGCGTCCATGACGATTGCGCCGGCGGCGCTGACCGCAGGGCCCTGCGGCCAGTCGGAGTCGCTGTTGGTCTGTACGGGTTCGCTTTTTCGTTTGGCGGATTCCGCCATATAGTCTTCCAGGCCGTCTGCCGTATAGATAATTTCCTCCTTGACTTCAGCAGCTGCGGAGACAGGCGCTCCCGACAGAGAGAGAGCCATCACAACAGCCAGGCACTGAAAGAGCTTTCCGGAACGGATTCCGGACTGTCCCTTTTTGGTTTTTCTGTTCATATCGGATTTCCTGTAGCTCCTTTCCTGCGCAGGATATACTTGCAGATTCTGTTCCCTTTTTTTGAGAACTTTTCTTCGTATTCTGTCATGATATTGCCCTCGTTCATGACAGGGTCATTGTGCAGGTCATAGGTGATCTGTGTAATGGCAAAGGAACTCTGTGCCGTCTCCTCCACGGCAAAATCGAAGAGTCCCCGGTTATCTGTTTTAAATTCGATCTCCCCGTCCTGCGCCAGGATGCGGTCATAGCGGCGCAGATAATCCGCGGAGGGAAGGCGCCGCCTGGCGTGCCGTTCCTTGGGCCAGGGATCGGAAAAATTCAGGTAGATCCTGTCGATTTCCCCGTCCGCGAACCAGGTGTTGATCAGTTCCGCGTCCCCGCGTACAAAAATCAGGTTCCGTAGCTGCAGTTCCTCCTGCTTTTCCAGACAGCGCAGCAGGACGCTGGAGTATTTTTCAATCCCGATGTAATTTATTTCCGGATGTTCCTGTGCCATCTGCATAATGAACCGGCCCTTTCCGGTGCCGATCTCCAGATGAAGCGGATTTTCATTCTGAAACACTGATTTCCAGGAGCCGCGGAGCGTCTCCGGTTTCTGTATAACCCACGGGCTGTTTGCGATCACGTCGCGCGAGCCCGGAATGTTTCTTAAGCGCATGAATTGTTTCCTCTGAATGATTTTCTTAACGATTCTCTTACGATATATTTCCTACGGGTTATTCCCTTTGTTTATTTCTTTTGTAATTTCCTTTGAATAAATGCTTCTAATTTTTCTGGATTGTGCTTTTTTTCTTTCTTCCGGATCGTGCTCTTTTGTCATTTTCATTCGGTGATTTCTTTTTGTTTATTTCCTGCGGACTGTTCCTCCCGGACTGCGTCCTTATGAAAAATCAAAAAAAGCATTGCATTTCATTGTAACATATTTTACACATTATGCTATAATCGTTTGGTGTCCGGATCTGTCAGAAATAATTAAAAATCTGTGAAGAAGTGACAGATACAGGCCGGGATCATCGGGTTTTGGCGTCCGGAGATCGCGGATATTTCGATTTATCTGTTTTATTTCACAGATCTGTTCAGACCGCAGAAAGCCGGACATGGACAATAGACGGATGACACGAAAAAAGAGGTTAAAAATGGGTGTTTATGTTTTGAAAAAGAATAAAATACAGCTGTTTAGGAAAATTCCTGCCGCAGTATGTTTTCTTTTTATCCTTGTTTTCCTGGTTTCCTGCCGGCAACAGGAAAACCCGGACAGGAAAATACAGATTATCGTGGAAGAATATCCCCCGGAAAGTGAAAACGCGGCGCAGATCCCTTCCTTTGTCTCGAAGGATGAACAGGTCAGCAGGAATCTGCGGGATCTGGAAAAACAGACAAAGGCTCTCCGGAAAATCGTCGACAGGGAACAGAAAAAAGGAACTTTTTTGGAAATGCTTTCCTATCCACTTGATCTGAAGAACTATCCGCAGGTCACTGTGGTGTGGAAAACGCAGGAGGACGGCAGCTATCTGCATAATCTCGTCTCGCTGGCCGCGGATGAAACAGAAGGGCAGCCGATTACCTGTAAAGAGGCACTGGAAAGAACCGGGATGACCGGCGTCGATCTGAGTCTGCAGGTCGGAAAACTGGCGATGGAGTCCGGTCTGCGGGGAGATCTGACCGCGACGGAGATGCAGGGATTCCGGATCGATGAAAACGGAGAGGTCGTTGAGATTTATATGAAACTGACCACGGAAGTCAGAGAAGATGAGGATCCGAGAGACGAAGAACATTTTTTCGCGTATGTGCTGAGCGAAGAAAAACTGGAAAAACTCTCTGAAAGAGGTTTTAATGTTCCGTGACAGGAAAGCGGAAGATGGAAAACCGCATGGACGAAAAGAGTGAAGACTCTTTTTTCCATGCGGTTTTTCGGGCTTTATCTGTGTATTTGTATATAAACTGTCAGGAACATCCGGTCAGGACAGCCGCGCAAAAGAATGCGTCAGCCGGCAGGCCGGAGAAAAAGGGGAGCGGTCATTCCCTCTCCGGCGCAGGTTCCGGCGTTTCGCGGATTCCAACCGTCGTCGCTTCGTGGATTTCAGCCGCCGGCACTTCGTGAATTTCAGCCGCCGGCACTTCGCGGATTTCACTCTGCGGCATTTCGTTTTCAGCGGCGACAAGGAAGGCAGCGCCGTACTGTTCACGGAGCTTCGGCTTTTCAATCTTGCCGGTAGGGTTTCTGGGAACTTCCGCGAAAATGATCTTGCGGGGGCGTTTGTAGCGGGGGAGCTTCCGGCAGTAGCTGTTGACCTGCTCCTCCGTGCAGGTATATCCTTCCTTGACCTGGATGATCGCGGCCGCGATCTCGCCCAGACGCTTGTCCGGAAGGCCGATGACGGCGACGTCGTTAACAGGTTCGAAGGCGTGCAGGAAGTCCTCGATCTGGACGGGATAAATGTTTTCTCCGCCCATGATGATGACATCTTTTTTGCGGTCGACGAGATAATAAAAACCGTCCTTATCCTGCATGGCCATGTCGCCGGTGTAAAGCCAGCGTTCGCTGTCAAGAACCTCTTTGGAAGCCTCCGGGTTGTTGTAATAACAGATCATGACGCCGGGGCCTTTGACGGCGAGTTCGCCGACTTCTCCCTGCTTTACGGGCTGTCTGTTTTCATCCACAATCTTGCATTCCCATTGATATCCGGGGACGCCGATCGCTCCGACCTTTTGGATGTTTTCCACGCCGAGATGGACGCAGCCGGGGCCGAGGGACTCCGAAAGGCCGTAGTTGGTGTCGTACTGGTGATTCGGGAAATAGTCGAGCCAGTGCTTGATCATGGAGGGCGGGACGGGCTGCGCGCCGATATGCATCAGGCGCCACTGATCCAGCTTGTAATCCTCCAGTTTTATGGAGCCGCTGTCGATCTCGTCGAGGATGTCCTGTGCCCACGGGACGAGGAGCCAGACGACGGTGCAGTGCTCCTTGGAAACGGCGTCCAGGATGACTTCCGGCGTCGTACCGCGCAGAAGGACGGCGCTTCCGCCGGACACAAGGGAGCCGAACCAGTGCATCTTCGCGCCGGTGTGGTACAGGGGCGGGATGCAAAGGAAAGTGTCGTCCTTCTGCTGGCCGTGGTGCTTCTGCTCCATGATGGCGGCATGGGTGATCGCGCTGTGCTTGTGAAGAATCGCCTTGGGAAAACCTGTCGTTCCGGAGGAAAAATAAATCGCGCCGTAATCATCTTCATCGACTTCTACATCAGGTGCCTTGCTGGAGTAGTTCGCGGTCTGCGCCCCGAAATCCTCCGCGAAGGAAGGACAGGAGGAACCGAGGTACAGCAGAAGCCTGTGGCCGGAGATGTTATCCGCGATCTCCTCCACACGGCCGACAAATTCCGGTCCGAAGACCAGGATATCCGCTTCGGAGAGATTTACGCAGTACTCGATTTCTTCCGCGGAATAGCGGAAATTCAGAGGGACCGCGATCGCGCCGGCCTTGAGGATGCCGAAATAGATCGGAAGCCAGTCCAGGCAGTTCATCAGCAGGATCGCGACCTTGTCGCCCTTGACGATTCCGCGCGCAAGCAGGAAATTCGCGACGCGGTTTGCCTTTTCCTCGAAGACGCTCCAGGTGATCTGCGTGCGGTAGGGAACCTCGTTCAGCGGCTGGATCAGCTCAAATTCCTTCCAGGTCGTGAGCCTAGGAACCTTGATCTCGGGATTGAGCTCAACAAGCGCGATATCATCCGGGTATTCCTGCGCGTTTTTGTCCAGAAAATCAGTAATCAGCATGTTCTGTTCTCCTCCTCTTTCCTGTTCAGTGCGTTTTACGCACAATGCTCTCTTGATAGGTCAGCCGGTCAGGCACAGAAGCGCCTGTATGTCAGAAATAATGGCGGAAAAACCGCCGTTATGAGAAAAGTAAGGACCATTCATGGTACTTTCGCAGTTTAAAGTGTAACGCTATTAAGTGATAAAGCGAAACGTCTACTACTATAAGGAGTTTAAATGAAAAAGTCAAGAGCCGGTTCTGTTATCGTTTCGGTTTCATGGCAGTTTCATGGCGGTCCTCATGGCGGTTAAACCGGTACTTCCGGATCTGATCCATTTCCCTTTGCGGGGAAATACCCTTTGCAAGGAATAAGGAAATTATGATAAGATATGTACTTGTTCAGAGTCCGCAGGTTCTGAACCGGTCCGCTTGCTTCGCGGCGCGTGCCTTTTTTGCTCATACATGTGGCCCGGCGCAATAATCAGCCCCCGCTGCAAGCGAGCTTGCGCGGTGTCTGATTGCAGCGCCGGAGCTTTTCAGTATTTTATCAGAGGCAGGAAAATGTATAATAGACTGACACAAAAAGATATCGAAGACATGGAAAAGGAGATCGAGCACCGCAGGCTTGTGCTGCGCCCGAAGCTTCTGGAAGAGGTCAAGACCGCCCGCGCCCACGGGGATCTGAGTGAGAATTTCGAATATACGGCGGCGAAAAGGGAGAAAAACAGGAACGAAAGCCGCATCCGGTTTCTGGAGAAGATGATCCGGACGTCGAAAGTAGTCCGGGATACCTCTGCGGAAGATGAAGTCGGCGTGGGCAAAACCGTCACGATCTATATACCTGAGGACGACGAGGAGGAAACATACACGATTGTCAGCACGATGCGCCAGGACTCCCTCCACGGATTCATCAGCATGGAATCCCCTCTTGGAAAAGCCCTGATGGGAAAGCGCAAAGGAGACCGGGCCAGGGTACAGGTCAACAGCGGATACAGCTATGAGGTACAGGTCCGGGACGTCCGTATCACAGACGCTTCAGACAAGGCGGTGATCCGCAGTTTTTAATCATACAGACAGATTTTTAAATGGAACTCAGATATGGCAGGATAGACGAAAATGTCCGGAAACGGTCGGTTCTGGATGTTTTCCTCCGCGAAGGAATAGATGTAAAAACCGGCCTGCGGGAGGACTCTCCGGCGGCTGTTCCGATCACTTTGTGCAGGACAAAAGCGGGGGAGATGGCAGTGATTTCCGCCGCGAACCGCCTCGCCGGAAAAGGCATGCAGCCGGAGGTGTTCTGCCCGGTTCTTTTGTTTCCTCCCGGAACAGAGGAAGAGACACTGCGCGTCCTGATCCGGCAGATCGGCCGGACGGCCCTGTCCCTGGACGTGCGGACCGCGGAAGCGCACGCAGAGGTGTCGGATGCCGTGACGCGGCCGTTGGTTACGGGAGTGATGTCCGGGGTTTTTTATCCGGAAGCCGCTTTTTTGAAAGAACAGGATTCGAAAAAAAATAACAGTCTCGCGGAAAGTACTGCGAGGATGGAACGCTTTGCGGGAATGGAGATCGTGATCGCAGGGTTTGCCGGCTTTGGCGGCACTTATATGCTGGCCTGCGACATGGAAACCTGTCTGCGGGAGCGTTTTCACAGCTCTCTTCTCGAGAGAATCATGGCGGGAAAGGAAGAACTGTGCTGTCTGTGTGCGGCGAGAACCGCGGCCGCAGCCGGCGCCGCGCAGATGGTCTCCCTGTCCGACGGCGGTGTTCTGGCGGGCCTGTGGGAGCTATCCCTAAGGACCGGCTGTGGAATGGATGTGGATTTCAGGGCCATTCCTCTCCTGCAGGAGATTATCGAGATTTCGGAATATTTCGGGATCGATCCATACTGCCTGCAGTCGGAAGGAGCTCTTTTAATCGCCGCAAAAGACGGCGCCCGGATCGTGCAGGCGCTTGCGGCGGCGGATCTTTTTTCCGCCAGGATCGGGCATTTGACGAAATCCGGGGACAGGATTCTGAGAAACGGAGAAGATCTGCGGTATCTGGACCGGCCGGGAGCGGACTCCCTGACGGCGCTGAGCCATGCTCATAACCACAAGTATGATTAAAGCAGCGAGGAAAGTGGACGCAAATGCCGAGCTCGCTCGGGCATTTGCGGACATTTTCCGAGCGCCCACACATGAGCATGGAGAGATTTTTTGCGCAGAATGCGCAAAAAAGATCGGGAATGCGAATGTGTGGAGCATTGCGAGAGCTCGTAAGAGCGGAGCAATGCGTAGCTTTAATCATATGAGTCTGTAAGCCATGCTCATAACCACAATTATGATAGAGCAGAGTTCCGAAAAGAGATACTTCTCTGAAATCATAATGAAATGATCCGAGAAAAAAACTTCTGATAAGACAGAACATGTGTAAGGAGGAAAACATGGATACATTAAAACAGAAAATACTGACCATTATTGAAAAAAACAGCCGGATCGACATGAGGGAGCTGGCTGTTCTTCTCGGAACAGACGAGGTTGAGGTCCTCAACGCCATGCAGGAAATGCAGGACGACGGGATTATCTGCGGCTATCACACAATGATTGACTGGGAAAAAACAGGGATCGAAAAAGTGACTGCCCTGATCGAAGTGCGCGTGACCCCGCAGCGCGGGAAGGGTTTCGACGACATCGCCGAGCGTATTTATAAATATCCCGAGGTGGACTGCACCTACCTGATTTCCGGCGGCTACGACCTGATGGTCATTCTGGAGGGAAAGACGCTCAAGGAGGTGTCCGGATTCGTGACCAACAAACTGTCGACGCTTGATACGGTCATGAGCACGGCGACACATTTCATCCTCAAAAAATACAAGGATCACGGCACGATCATGACCAGGAAATATGAGGACCAGAGGGAGATTGTCTCTGCCTGACAATCCGTATGATAGTCCGTATTATTTTGAAGAATCCTGCGCCGGCTGACTCATTTTTTGTGCGGCCATCCTTAGAAGACAGAGGACACAGATATGGAGAATACGAAATTACTATCGACAAAAACAGTGGGGCTGAAGCCCTCCGGAATCCGGAAATTCTTTGATCTTGTCAGCGAGATGAAGGACGCGATTTCGCTCGGTGTCGGCGAGCCGGATTTTGACACACCCTGGCATATCCGGGACGAGGGTATTTATTCGCTGGAAAAAGGCAGGACGTTCTATACGTCCAACTCAGGACTTCTGGAGCTCCGGAAGGAAATCTGCCGCTACATGAAAAACACGCAGGATATCGAGTATGATCCGGTCAGCGAGGTGCTGATCACGGTCGGCGGCTCCGAGGCCATTGACCTGATGTTCCGCGCGATGATCAACGAGGGGGACGAGGTGCTGATCCCGCAGCCCTCCTATGTTTCCTATGAGCCCTGCGCGGTTCTGGCGGACGCGGTGCCGGTCATTATCGATCTGAAAAATGAAAATCTGTTCCGCCTTATGCCGGAGGAGCTGGAGGCGGCAATCACGCCCAGGTCAAAGATTCTGGTACTGCCGTTCCCCAACAACCCGACCGGCGGAATCATGGAGAAGGAGGATCTCGAGGCGATCGCGGACATCATTATCAGAAACGATCTGTATGTGCTCTCCGACGAGATCTATGGCGAGCTGACCTATACCGGAAAGCCGCATGTCTCCATTGCCTCCCTTCCGGGGATGAAGGAAAGGACGATCGTGGTCAACGGCTTCTCCAAGGCCTATGCCATGACCGGATGGCGGCTTGGTTTTGCCTGCGGCCCGCAGAACATCATGCAGCAGATGACCAAGATCCATCAGTACGCGATCATGTGCGCGCCCACGACCAGCCAGTACGCGGCGGTCGAAGCCCTGCGCAACGGCAGTGAGGACGTCAGGATTATGCGCGAGTCCTACAATGAGCGCCGCCGCTTCGTGCTGCACATGCTCTCGGAGATGGGGATCCCCTGTTTTGAGCCCATGGGCGCCTTCTATGTATTTCCCTGCATCAAGGAATTCGGCATGTCGAGCGAGGAATTCGCCAACCGCCTCCTTGCGGAGGAAAAGGTCGCCATCGTGCCCGGCACCGCCTTCGGGGACAGCGGAGAAGGGTTCCTGCGGATCTCCTACGCCTATTCGATTGACAACCTGCGGAAGGCCCTGACCAGGCTCTCCAGTTTCGTTGGAAGGCTCCGCGCGAAAGGGTGAAACCTTTTCCGCGCAGGAAACAGTTGAAATAGATATCGGGGCGTTGTTTTTGACTTTATAGAATCGTGTGAGTTTCACAAAAAGACAGATAACCCGCACGGGAGCATTCTCTCGGGAAAGGGAGGGGACACCCCATGCACATCGTACTTCATGAACCCGAGATCCCGGGGAACACAGGCAACATCGGCCGCAGCTGTGCCGCCACCAACACCTCCCTTCATCTGATCGAGCCGCTGGGATTTGAGATCACGGAAAAGAACCTGCGCAGAGCGGGGCTTGACTACTGGGCAAAGCTGGATGTGCGCCGCTACACGGATTATGAAGATTTTCTGCTTGAGAATTTCGGA
>JAUNJS010000022.1:11847-17556 GCA_030533125.1 Eubacteriales bacterium
AGAGAGAACTTTCGGAGAGAGGACGTTCGGAGCGAGAATTTTAGGCGCTGATCCGGTACCGTCACAGCGCGGGAAACGGGAAGGCACTGGACCGGGAATATCTCCCGGCAAAATACCGGACACGGGAGCCGGACCGTGCCGGGGGGCCGGAAACAGCAAAGAAAAACGTCCCCCTCGTCTGTGGTTCGCGACGACGAAGGCAAAGCGCCTGTACTGCGAAGCGGATTTCGGACCGGATGACTATATCATGTTCGGCAAAGAGAGCGCCGGGATTCCGGAGGAGATTCTGGTGGACCATGAGGAGACCTGCATCCGGATTCCCATGGGATTCGGGATCCGCTCACTGAACCTTTCCAACGCCGCGGCGATCGTCCTGTATGAAGCCCTGCGGCAGAACGGATTCCCGGGACTGGAGAGAGAAGGGGAGCTGCACAGACTGCGCTGGGGCTGACCGGGGGAGTCTGACATGCCGGGGCTTTTACAGCTTCAACAAACCGAACCTTTATCCGGTTCAAAAATCCGCGTTCTCAAATTCCCCGCGGTCATCGAGCTCGTCGTTTTTGTCGGAACGCCGGAGAGTGAAGGTAAAGGTGCTTCCGACGCCCTCGGTGCTGACGAGGTTGATGTTTTCGTCATGGGCGCGGATAATCTCGCGCACGATGGACAGGCCCAGGCCTGTCCCTTTTTTATCTTTGCCGCGGGAGAGATCGGTCTTGTAAAAGCGGTCCCAGATGAGTTTCTGGTCGTCTTTGGGGATGCCGATGCCGCTGTCGCGGACAGAGATAAAGACGGTTTCCCCTTTTTCCGTCGTCTCGATGGTGATCTCGGTATCCGGGCGGCTGAATTTCACGGCGTTGTCGACGAGGTTGTAGAGGACCTGCTGGATTTTTTCCAGATCGGCATTGACATAGAGGATCCTTCCCGTCAGGATGAGCCGGATCTGAAGGCGCCTGGAACGGCAGGTCTGTTCAAAGGAGGCCGCGACGGAGCGGATGACGGCATTGATGTCAAAATCGGTGCGCTGCAGGATGAGGCCTCCGGTGTTCAGGTTATTCAGGGTCAGAAGCCCGTTGGTCAGCTTTGTCAGGCGGTCGGTCTCTCCCAGGACCACCCGGAGGTAGTGCTCGTGCCGCTCGGGCGGAATGGTCCCGTCGAGCATGGCCTCCAGGAATCCGCGCATCGAAGTCAGGGGGGAGCGGAAATCATGGGATACGTTGGCGATGAATTTCTTCTGGTCATCCTCGGCCCGGGCGATGGTGTCCGCCATGTAGCCCAGCGAGGCGGAGAGGTACCCGAGCTCGTCCTCGCGCTCGACACTGATGCGGTAATGCATGTTGCCCAGGGCATACTGCTCCGCCGCCGCGATGATGTGCTGCAGGGGTTTGTAGACATATTCCGTGAAAAAAAACAGAATGATCAGAGACAGGACCAGCAGGGTTACGAGCAGCATGTAGGAGATGTTCAGCATGCTGTCGGCGGTCCGGCGGATTTCAGCCATCGGAAGGTGGATCACCACGTATCCGCGGATTTTGAAGCGGCTGGTGATGGGCGCGATGACACTCAGCACCTCTTCGTCGAAGGAATCAAAAAAAGAACCGGTTGTATAATAGTTGCCGGCGGTGATTGTGGAATCGAAGTTTTCCACAATGGTTTCTTCGGAAGGGTCCGGCGCCCGGCGCGAGTTGACGATCATGCGCCCGGAAGGATTGAGAATCCAGATCTCCGTGTCCATGTAGGCGGAGAGGGCCTCCATCTGGGACTGAACGGTCTCCAGGGAGACAGCCGAATTGTAGAGCTCCGTGGCATAGGTGTCGGAAATCCTGACAGCTTCGCGGTACAGGATCCGCGCCCTGTCCCGGACGCAGTAATCGTTCGTGAGCCTGGAAATAACCGTGGCCACCGCGATAAAGCCGAACAGGCCGAACAGGAAATAGGCGATGATGATTCGCAGATAGAGTCGTTTTCGCATCCTGATTCCTCGAATTCGAAGAATTGACGATACACTAAGGATTGCCACGCAGATAAATGCTCCATCCGGCGTGTCTTTTTCTCCGATCTCACAGGGCGGGATTCAGTTACATAGCCCGCTATGCGCCTTCATCCCGCCCTGCAATCTCGAAGAAAAATCCTACGCCAGTTGACTCATTTATTTGTGCGGCCATCCTAATTCGTCAGTTCTTCGAATTTATATCCTATCCCCCAGATGGTGGAAATCTTCCAGTTCGGGCTGCTTCCGGCTTTTTCGCGGATGCGCTTGATGTGGACATCCACGGTGCGCGTGTCCCCGACATAGTCGTAGCCCCAGATCTGGTCCAGCAGCTGTTCCCGGGTGTAGACGCGGCCGGGGGAGGAGGCGAGAAAATAGAAGAGCTCCAGCTCTTTTGGCGGCATGTCCAGATGCTTCCCGCGGCAGGTGACGGAATAATTCGTCAGGTTAATCGTCAGGTCCGGATAGGAAACAATCTTGTCCGCGGGCTGTACTGCGGCAGCCGGGGCGGCAGCCGGCGCTTTGTACCGGCGCAGGACGGCTTTTACGCGCGCGACGAGTTCCTTCGCGTCAAAAGGCTTTTCCATATAATCATCCGCGCCGAGCTCAAGACCGAGCACCTTGTCAAAGATTTCGCCCTTGGCGGAGAGCATGATGATCGGGGTGTCCATTGAGGCGCGCACTTCGCGGCAGACCTGATATCCGTCGATGCCCGGGAGCATCAGGTCGAGCAGGATGAGGTCAGGCTGGTAGGTCCTGACAGCCCGCAGAGCGGATTCACCGTCTCCCACGGTCTGGGTGTCGAAACACTCCTTTGCGAGATAGAGACTTATGAGCTCCGCGATGTTCGCGTCGTCATCTACGATGAGAATTTTATTTTTTGCAACCATGCAGGTATCTCCGGGGGAATGCTTTTCATCGCGCCTGATCCGTGATTCCGGACCGCGGAAGGCGAAACAGATGAAGAATAAACTTGCCTTATCGCGGGGTGTCCGTGACTGTAGTCAGGGGTACCGCGCTCTCCGTGGGGGATTTAATCCCGCAGAGTAACGATTGTAACGCCGGCGTCTCCTTCGCCGAAATCGCCGAGCCGGTAGGATTTGATCCATTTCTGGCGCCGCAGGTAGTTGTGGACAGCGGCGCGCAGGGCGCCGGTTCCCTTGCCGTGGACGACGCGGACGCTCTGCAGGTGGGAGACCCGGGCTTCGTCCAGATATTTATCCAGCTTATAGATGGCGTCATCCGTCGTGAGGCCGAGGAGGTTGAGCTCCGGGGAGACAGACGCGCCGCGGGAGAGATCCATTTTTTTCCCGGAGGCCGCCGCCTTGTCCGCGTCCCGGAAGGCGCGCTTGATGGCGCTTCCGGAAGACTGCCCGCCCGCGGACGCGCCGACAGGATTGCCGAAGGCGTCTACGGGGTTGCCGAACGCGTCCTCGGCAAAGAGGCGGAGGTCCGCCAGGTCAACCTTGCTCTGCAGGATTCCGCAGCGGACGCCGACCTTCCCTTTTTTGTCAGGGAGCGCGCTGACGGTGCCGGTGAGGCCCATGGAGATTACGCGGACCCGGTCTCCGATTCGGATATCCTGCGCCCGGAGTTTTTTCTGGACGGTGCCGGGCGCGGCCGTCGTATTCTGCGCCTTCATTCCGGCATTTTTTTCATTGACTTTGTTTCGCAGGGAGGTGCGGGTGCGCTCCATGGCGGAGAGGTCGCCGGTCTTTCCGCCGGCCTGGGCGGCTTTGCGCAGGTCGGAGATCGCCCGGTCCGCTTCTTCTTTTGCCTTTTCCAGGATGTTCCGGGCGTCCTCGTTGGCCTTCAGCAGGAGCTCCTCGCGGCGTTTCTCAAACTGGCGCTCGCGGTCCAGCAGGCGTTTTTTCTCTTTTTCCAGCTCCGCGCGCAGGCGGTCGGATTCCTCCTGTTCGGAGCGGATCTTCTGCCGGGCCTGCTCGAGGTCCGCGAGCAGGTCCTCAAAATTCTTCGCGTCCTGGCTGAGCTGCTCCTTCGCGGTTTCGATAATATAATTCGGGAGTCCCAGCTTCTGGGAGATCGCGAAGGCGTTGCTCTTGCCGGGAATGCCGATCATCAGGTGATAGGTGGGCTGCAGGGTCTCGACGTTGAACTCGCAGCTGGCGTTGACGATCCCCTCTGTGCGCATGGCATAGGCCTTGAGCTCCGCGTAGTGCGTCGTCGCCAGCGTGCGGATATGCCGGACATGGCAGAAATTGAGGATGGAGATCGCCAGGGCGGCGCCCTCGGTGGGATCGGTGCCCGCCCCGAGTTCGTCAAACAGGCACAGGCACTGACGGTCGACGCGGCGGAAAATATCCACGATGGTCTTCATATGGGAGGAGAACGTGGACAGGCTCTGCTCGATGCTCTGTTCGTCGCCGATGTCCGCGAAGACCTCGCGGAACAGGGAGAGCTCGCTCCGGTCGCCCGCCGGGATATGCAGGCCCGCCATGCCCATCAGCTCGAAGAGGCCGACTGTCTTGAGCGTAACGGTCTTGCCGCCGGTATTGGGGCCGGTGATGATGACCATGTCATACGTGTCCCCTAGTTCGATGTCGATCGGGACGACTTTCTTCGGGTCGATCAGCGGATGCCGGCCGCGCCGGATGTTGATGGTATATCTGTCATTGAAAACCGGACGGGTCGCGTTCTGGTCCATCGCGAGGCCTGCGCGGGCAAAGATGAAATCCAGTTCCGTCATATTTTTAGCGTCGTCCCGAAGTTCCATGAGGTGATCGCCGGCCTCGGCGGAGAGAGCGGCGAGAATCTTTTCGATTTCCTTTTTTTCCTGCAGGGCGAGCTCCCGCAGCTGGTTGTTGAGCGTGACGATCGCCGCCGGCTCGATGAAAAGCGTGGAGCCCGAGGAGGACTGGTCGTGGATCAGGCCGGGCACCTGGGATTTGTACTCCGCTTTCACGGGGATACAGTAGCGGTCTCCCCGCATCGTGATGACGGCGTCCTGCAGATAGGCGGAGTAGGTCGAATTGACCATGCGCGCGAGCTGCTGGTGCACCTTGTCCCCCGTTGCCTGCATCTCCCTCCGGAGCTTCCTGAGCGCCGGGGACGCGTCGTCCGAGACCTGGTCCTCCGTGATGATGCAGCGCCGGATCTCCGCGGACAGCGAAGGCACCGGGTACAGGCAGTCGAAGAGATCAAAAAGGACATCTGTTTCCACGCCGTCTTCCTCCGGGCCGGCTGCGGACGCGCTGTCCTGCCCTGCGCCGGAGACAGACGGCGCCGGAGCGGAAGCACCCCCTTTTTCTTTTCTGCTGCGGGTATTCCGCGCCGGGCGCCCCGGGGGGATGCTCTTCTCCCCGTCCTTGCTCAGCCCGTAATTCCGTACCCTTCCGACATTGTCGAGAAAGGCGGCCAGCTGCAGCAGCTCCGCCATGGACAGCGTGGAGCCGACCGACAGCGCCCCGAACATGTAGCCGAAATCCCTGTTGTGCCCGAAAGAAACCGAACCTTTCCGGAACAGATGGGACAGGGCGGACTCCGTCTGCTCCTGCGCGTGCTCGATGTCAAACAGACTGTCCATCGGCAGCAGCTCCCGGCACAGCTTTTTCCCGGGCTGTGAATCCGCGTGCTCCTCCAGACGGGCGATGATTTTGTCATATTCCACGATGCGTAGGACTTTTTCGTTCATGTAAAATACCTTTTAAGGATGGCCGCACAAATAAATGAGTCAACCGGCGCAGGATTTTTCTTCGAGATTG
>JAUNJS010000572.1 GCA_030533125.1 Eubacteriales bacterium
CGGAAGATCCCGGGAAACTGATCCAGGATACGCAGAATAATCTTAGGATCATCTGGGGTCCGAGTGACAGGTACAATGAAGATTATATAAACAAACGTTCGGATTAATTATATCTTTAATATTGTATCGCGCACAGGTTCCCGCACCCGACCGGTGTACCTGATTCCACGAAAGGAATGAATCACCATGGACGGTGATGATCAGCAGTATCATTTCAAAAGCTTGAAGGTAATGATAGGCGGCTTAGTTTAACAATCGAAAACACAATTCCCTTGTCTCGTATGAATCGGGCGGGAAGAACTCAAGACTATAAGGCCGGAAGCGGGAAGACACCAGTCATCCCGTCTTCTGGCTTTTAGTTTTCTCAATAGGGACTGACCGTAATATACACCATCTCGGCGAGTTCCCTGAAGAACATGCCTATCACATCCTCCTCAACCTCAGGAATAGACCACTCACTAACAGACTCGATTTCATTTATGTGATGATTATTATTAAATGCAAATCATGTATTCCTTCAGCCTTGATATATTCATTTTATGCTGTTAAAATATTTGTATTCCAAAGCGATTTGGAGAAATGAACCGTGGCTTTTCTCCGAAGTGCTTTGTCATAGATGCGGCGCTGGCTTTGCAGTGCCGCCGGGTCTTATTATTTCATGGGGCTCCGGCGGTCTGCGGGCAGGGCGTAATGGCGGAAATGGCCGGAAACTGGCAGAAGTGTCTGCTTTTTCCCCGCTTCAGGAAAGCCCCGTGCCGGAGCCCCTCCTCAATTATTGAATGCAGGAGGTGCATTTATGACAAAGACAAACAGTAACAGCGGACGTCCCTGGAGTCATCATGGATATCATAGTGGAGACTGCGGACGGCAGCATAGTGAACATTGAAGTCCAGAAGATCGGTTACATGTTCCCGGGTGAGCGGGCCGCCTGTTACAGCGCCGACCTTCTCCTGCGGCAGTACCAGCGCGTTCGAAAGGAAGCTGAGGAACGGGAGAGGAAACAGAAACAGGATAAAGAGAGCGGGCAGGAAGATAAACCGGGACAAGGTCCGGGAAAAGGACTTAGAGGGAAAGAGGAACCGGAACAAAGTCTGGAACAAGAATTCGGACAGGAAGAAGAACCAGAACAGGGACAGGAACTGAAAAGGAAAGAAGGACAGCGACGGGAAAAAGAGCCTGAACTGATATCGGGAAAGACCAACAGCAGGACAGTCCCGGGCGGGACGTTTTCCTACAAAAACATCCATCCGGTATTTACTATTGTCCTGATGGAGACATCCACGGAGAAATTCCATGCGAAAAAAGAAGCGTTCTTCCACAGGTTCAGCCTGAAATCAGATACCGGCCTGGATCTTAACCTTCTGCAGAACTACATTTTCATCCCGCTTGATATTTTTAAAAAGCATATTTGGAGCAGCGGGATCACAACGGAGAGGGACGCATGGCTTGCCTTCCTTTCCTGCGACGATCCGAAGGTAATCTCGACAATACTGGATCTATTCCCGGATATTTTCCGGGAACTATATGAACGGATCTGTGACCTGTGCCGTAATACGGAGGAGGTAATGAATATGTTCTCCAAAGAACTGGCCGAACTGGACAGGAACACGACGCTTTTGATGATCGAAGAAATGCAGGACAGGATTGACAAACAGGCGGAAGCGCTTTTGCGAAAGGACGAAGCGCTTCAGCAGAAGGATACAGAAATCGCTGCGCTTGAACGTCGGCTTGCCACTTTGGAAGCCGGGTTGTTAAAAGAAAAATGACGCCGCTTACGAGAACATGTGCATGCCCCCGGCCTGGTGACAGGTAAAATGAATAACCACAAGGCCAGAGTCTTATACCAAAGGCTCTGGCCTTCTTTTTCGATGGCGTGGATTTGGGGCGGTGAGCATTCCGGAGCGGGATGCTCCTGCCCGTGCCGGGCATGGCGCATATAGTTCTTGACTCAACATTCACAGCCCTGTTAACTTGAAATCATTGAAGCCGCGCGAACCGTTTCGCAAACGCACATTGTCGAACGCAGG
>JAUNJS010000197.1 GCA_030533125.1 Eubacteriales bacterium
TCCACCCTCCTCTTCAGCGTCAAGCCGATTTCGGTCGCACCAGGTTCATCCGGATTCCCGTCTTTATCCAGCCACTGCTTGCGTACCGTGATGGCTGTATCCGAAGATTCCGGGTCTTTTACAGTAAATGTCAGAGAATCGGGATCCCATGCGACGCCCGTCGGCAGACTGGCGGTCTGCACATTGACTACGCCGTCGGTGACTGTAAAGGTTACAGGAACGGATAGTCCCGCATATCCCGCCGGAGGTATTGTCTCTTCCAGGGTATAGGTGCCATCCGGAAGACCGGAGAACTTATACGACGCAAGGTCTGATTCTCCGTTGGCGGGTAACGAAACACCGTTGTCATACTCAGACTCGCCAGAACCATCAGTCCTCGTCAGTGTAAAGACTGCTCCGGTAAGCGGTTTGCCGGTACCATCGCTATTATCGAACTTTTTCACGGTAATCTCCGTGGAATAGACCTTATTCGTGAAAATAATGTGATTATCCCTGTCCGGTACAATTGTTTCTTCGTCCACTTCGCTCAGTGATGTTCGGGACTCCACGGTGTCCCCATTCCGGATTTCCTTGCGGATATTAATGAGATGGTATCCCTCCTCCGGCGATTCCGTAATCGTATATTTCGTCCCCTTGGGGATGTTCGCAAGGTTCAGAACCTGGCTTTGTGAAATCTGCAACGTTGCCGAGACACGATTTGCAGAATCGACCTCCTGGGTTACTGTCCCTCCGCCTTCTGTTTCAACCTCTACCTGAATTCTTTCACAGTCCATCTGGTTGCCGTAAAGCAGGATCTGAACATACCCTTCCCCATTGTAGTACTCGACCCATGTAGGTCCTGGAATGTCCTCATCGAAAATATAATCTTCGTTGTTTCTTCCTTCCGGATCCGGTACTCCTTCATTGTCAACACACCATGCCTCGTATACTTCCCCGCTTTCTGTTTCAATCGTCAGCGTGTGAGACATGTTGTTTTCCGTATTTGTCACTTCTGCCTGGTAGTATTCATATTCTCCAGTCGTTTCGTTATAAGTATGATAGAACAGGCCGTTAATACCATACCAGGGAATATCGTCCCCCACAAAAGGTCCCGGATCCGAATCGTTGTACAATTCGATCTCGTATGTAAACTTCGTTTCATCATCAGGAAGGGCGGTCTTACCGTCCTCGTCCACAACCCTCTTCTCAAGATTGATATAACCACGCAGGACGTTCTCCATATTCAGGGAGACATTCCAGTCGTCTCCTGAGATACTCTTGATGCTGGTAATCACATCCCCTACCTTGTCGAATGTCACACTTCTCAGCACTCCATCCACCAACATGGGATGATAGACAGGCGCGGCAAAATCGAATTCATAGGTTACCCAGGATTCATCATCCTCCGGAATGATCTCATGAACCGTATAATCGTGACCTGTCTCAAGAATATAATATGTTTTTTCACCATACTGATAGCTGTCATAAGGACTGTCTTCGCCGACTTTCAAGCCCAGATCAAGCATCTCCTCTTCGCTGAGCATCAGACCTGCCGCGATAGCAAAATTCCTTGTCCACCGCATTCCGACCGGGACGCGATGGCCGTTGTATGTGACATACCGGACGCTGTCCCGATCCCATACATACTTCTCGCCATCCCATCCAAGTGTCATGCTGGTATAGAGATCCTCTTCATCACTGCCGTCACGGTAGATACCGTATTCGATCATGAACTCCTTGCTGTTGCCTTCGGAATCATACAGGAACTGAGCCAGTGCAGCCGGGTTTCTGTCTACACTCCAAGTCTTTTCCAGCAAAGTCTCTGCAGAAGTCAGCGGCATGGGATCCGGGTAATCAAGCTCTTCTTCGTGCGGCGTCTTTTCTACCGACGTAATGACATCGTTGGACCCCTTCGCATGTACGTCAGAATAATAGACCTTCTGATCTGTGTTCGTAAGTACGCTGTATACTCCGTTAAGATCCTTAACGATGGAGGGATATTGCGCTACGCCTCCTTTGTAGTACAGGAGATTCGGCGGTTCGCTGCTATCATATACGGCTGCCTGGATCTCTTCATCCCACACAAATTCTTCCAGGCCATTATTCAGCCCGGCAACATAGTCGTATGCATCCTGGTTGGGCCAGACAATGCATTCCACCGTATATGTATAGTCCTTTTTCAGGGCTCCAATCGGCGAAAGATCCCAGGTCAGCGTCCTTTCGCCGTCGGTGCCGCCCTCTCCTCCTTCACCACTCGTGCCGCCTTCGCCGCCCGTACTGCTTCCGCCGGTGGTCGCAGTACTGGCCAGCGCCATCCGATACCCGATGCCGCCGATGTTCACGGAGTAATAGGTTCCTACGTCATCGACCGTAACCTTTTTAACCACATTCTGCTCAGCGGAAAGGTTAGGATCGTAAGTGTATGTTCCTACGTTTTCGATATTAAAGGTAACCGTTGGATCACTGGCGTCTCCGCTGGCTGTCACGGTATAAAACAGATTATCATTCTCATCCCTGACTGTATATACGAAGCCGTCTGCCTGTCCGTCCGCAACAACGGTCGTCATTGAATCTGTTGTCAGGCCGTCAACAACCGTCACATCGCCGTAAGACAAGGTGTCGTTTATATTCGTAAAGATATTGTCGAAACTTTGTCTCAGAGACGCAATATTATCCGCTTCTGTATAAAAAGCATCAAGTGTTGGAGTATTATCAGCAGTATCTTCAAGTCCATACGCAAAATTGGTAAGGCGGCTCAAATAGCCGCTTGTCGCTTCTGTAGGATTAAATGTAAATATACTGTAGAATTTATAACCTTCGTCAACAATCGCCCTGGCAGGATAAGGAATAGCCACAGTACGATTATTTATAACATTTTGCGACACACTAGCATCATGCTGGCCGCCATGATTATCCGGATAAGCGGAACCGTCGCGCGCATACTCGTAAGCAACTATATTGCCGCCCCCCGAAACATAGCCCTGTGAATTAATATAGTGAAATGCTCCCCAACCGCCATTTTGATCAGATCTCTCACCATGAATAGCTGTGGGCATGCCATCCGTCATGAAGATGATAATAACATCCTGTTCGGGTTCATCCATTTTCTTAGCATCTGCCAGTTCTTTGGCATACAACAGAGCGTCTTCCCAGTTGGTGCCGTTGTTTAGTGACATGTCATGCACAGCCTGATAAAGAGCTCCATTTTCATCATAGCCGGTCTGCCAATCGCTCTCTGTGGCCAGAGTAGAGGACCAGACAGGATAATTCCCAACGTTTTGGGTTGTAAATCCTGCCAGGGCACTTCCTCTTGCACTTGCAAAGCTTGAAACGTTAACTTCAATGACATCGGGATATTCTTGCGTGTTTTTTTCCACCAGTGCCCCGATCAGCTCATCCAGAGCCGCCTGTTCCGCCTGAAGGCGGGAACTCTTCACATAAACGGTATCGTTATATACGCGTGGTATTCCGTTCTCTGTATATATCCATCCCCAAAAGGCATCATAATTCAATGTTACGAGTTCACCATTAACAATGCCATAGTATGTTTTCCCTTGCTGGTATGCACCGGTATACGGAATTGCGCTTCCGTCTACCTCTGAGTTCATACTAGTGGAACGATCCATCACAATCAGCACGTTGGCCTTTGTAATCTGATTGGTCTCTACAGCATCGCCTTTGACACTCAAAGATAGTGTATAGGTTCCGTCTTGTTGATCATCTTTCGTATTTGGCGTAAGTGTTTTCGATGCTTCAAATGGTGCAAGCGAAGGCATTTCCCCTGTGGCGCGCAACGCCGTAAGCTTAGGCAAAGCGACTGCAGGGTCAAGCGGAGTCATACCGAATTCTTCCGTTTCCTGGCCGATATAAACGCCAACAGCAGAGAATTTTTCCTGCTCATACAAAAATTCAACAACACTGCCGTTGTCGTTCTTCACGGTCTCAATCCCTTCGATGAACTCAACCTTTGTCTCATCCGGGTCTTCTTTGTCCTGGGTTTGCCCATCCCGTTTTTCTTTTTTCGGGTCTTCCTTTTCCTGTTCTATATCGTTCGGGAAATGAACAACGCCAATGACCGGTGCATCTGCACTGTTTGAAAGCCCATCAACCAGCTGAATATCTACACGCACTGGTGCATTAGGTTCGATCTCTCTGCCATTATGTACAAACGAAATGTTAAAATAACGCACGGCGTCGATGTTCACGGGGCGGATTTGTTCAATTTCGTCCAGGACATCGGGATTCTGTCGTATCAGCTCCTGCTGTTCAAGATATTTTTTATTTACCTCAGCCCAGGTGCGGCCCAGATATTGTAAATATTCTTCTGTATCCGATTCAATCTCATTTGCAATGAGCTTTGTTCCGGCAGGAATCTCAGCGTCATCACTAAAAGTCACCGTGATCTTAAACGTCTTACCGTCGACAGTCAGGACGTTTGTGCTGATCTGATAGTCCGTCACGCGGATCACAAACCGCTCTCCGTCATTCATGGTCACGGTCAGTTTTTCTTCACTCGTAAACGGCTGCATACTGATCAAAGCCCAGTCCCCGGCTTCCACCGTCTGCGCGTTGATTTCGGCAATCTGTTCAGGTGTCAGTTCCGCGGAGTACTGTACATCCAGTACGTTGTCTTCCTTCAATGAACCGACTGTAGTATCTGCGTCAGCTTTTCCAACCCATACGAGGCCCGGATCGGAAAATTCCACTTTCTCTACATCCGCGACGAACTCCTTCGTGTTTTCACTGATCTGAACATCACGCAGCGTCAGCGCCGCAGTCGTACGGGCAGAATCATTTGCAGAATCGTTTTCGTCCGTCTCTCCGCCCGATACGGTTTCGGATCCTTCTGACGGTGTTTCCTCCGCATCCTCTCCGGAATTCTCATTTAAGGCAGTCCCGCCGGTGTTTTCCCCGGAATCGGATTCTTCCTGCTCATCCTTTCCTGCCACGCCCAGGACTTCCAAAAGCGTCTCCAGACTCACATAGCCGCCGCCGGGGAGTCTGAATTCATACACTTTTCCGTCCACTTCCCAGTAGAAGTCCACGGTATACACCACGGCATACACGGAAAAGGCGTCGGTTTCAAAGGTCAGGGTGTCCGCGGATGTGGAATCCGCGCTGCCGGAGCCGTCCGGCTCTGCCGCCCCGCCGGTCTGTTCTTCTGTCTCGATTACGGTAGCGGCTGGAACAGGACCGTCGGATTTGTCCGCCCCGTCTGACGGACCGGCATTATCCGCATTGTCTGCAGTGTCTTCCTCTTCTGTGTGATCCGCTGTCTGATCCGCATTTTCCGCGGCGTCTTCCCCGGCATTTCCGGATTCTGTCCGGGACTTGTCTTCTGAAGGATCTGCGTGGTCGGGATCATTTACATGCACCACAACCGGAGCGGTATTTTTGTCTTCCACCGCTCTTCTGATCTCGTCGCTCTTCATGGAGACCCGGATGGGCTTCCGGGGCTCGATCTCTTTTCCATTGGCATCCCGGAAACTGATGTCCAGGGCATGGAAGCCGCGTGTTCTGTTGCTGACATTTTCGTCGTTGGCAACCGCCTCCTCAACTGCTGCGGCGACCGTTTCCATCCGGTCTTCCGCAACGGCCGACAGGACCATTGTCGTGTTCTCCGGGAAGGTTCCCTCGTCGGCCTCGACATGAACTGCGATGGTTGTCTGTTTCGCCACGGGTTCCATGTTTTCCGCATCAGAGGAAAGGCTTCCACTTTGGACAACAATGGAATCGTCAAAGGTCACGGCAGGCATCGCCGCAGGGACAGATTCCTCCGTCGAATCCTGCAGGTCCTCCCCGTCCTGATCCTCCTCTTCCAGCGTAATCAGCCGGTGATCCTCTTCCTGTTCCTCTCCGTCCTGCTTCTGATCCTCCTCGTCAGACAGAATCTGCTCATCCTGCGGATCCGTTGTTTCGCCGTTCTGCGCGTCCTCATCCTGTGTTTCGTCCTCAGAAGCAGAGGCAGACGGTTCCTCGATGTTTTCCTCCCGGGCCGCCTCCGGCTCCTCCTCCTCGTCCGCCACAGGGATTTCCTGCGCGCTTACCTCTTCCAGGTGCAGTATCTCCGCGATTCTTTCAACACTGCCAAGACCGGCTTCTTCGTCCCCGGGGATCTCCTCCGTGAAGACAATTTCCGCTTCCTTTCTGATCGTGGTCGTGATTATAACGGTCTTCCGCGTCCGGCCTTCCGCGTCGGTTTCGGCAGCTTCTTCCTGCTGTGTCTGCCCGGCATCATCTGTACCGGGCGCGCCGGTTTCATCGACGTCCTCAGGCTGTGTCTGCGCTG
>JAUNJS010000573.1 GCA_030533125.1 Eubacteriales bacterium
CGCAGCCGCCGCCCAGAGCGAAGCCGTTAACTGCAGCGATGGTGGGCTTTTCCATGTCCTCAAGGCGCTTGAAGGCGACGCGGGCCAGCAGACCCATGGTCCGGCCTTCGGGAGCCGTGCCGTTGACCATCTCGGAGATGTCAGCGCCGGCGACGAAGGACTTGTTTCCGGAACCGGTGAGAATCAGAACCTTTGCCTCGGGATCCGCTTCGATCTGCGCAAAGCAGGCATCCAGCTCAGCCAGCGTCTCGCTGTTGAGAGCATTGAGGGACTTCGGACGATTAATCGTCACGACTGCGATACCATCCGCGATGTCAACCAGTAAGTTCTTGAATTCGTAAGCCATTTTTTCCTCCTTTGGTTTCCATGAAAGAAAGTGTTTCTATTGCCCTGCCGCCCCTTTCAGGACAGCGATTGCACCTGGTTATAATAATACACTGTTTTTTGTTTTATGTAAACAAAGTTGTTCCGGATCGCATCCGCGCCGGAGCTTCCGCCGCCGCGGTCAACGCCCTGCTGCGGCATCCGCTGCGGCACTCCGGATCCGGTGCGGATGAAGTTCATCTGAAAAAGTCTGCCGTACGTTTTCCGCAGGCCGAAGCGCGCTGGCGATGCGCCGCTTCGGGAATGAAAAGCGCTTCGTTACCGGTCACCGTGTGACAGGCATCGCTAAGCTGCAGAATGCGCCCCGCGCGTTTTTACATAAATCCGCAGCAGGCAATGAAGACAAAGCATGCGATAAACGGAATCGTAATCTGGGTCATAAAGATGTCAAAATAAGCTTCTTTGTGCGTCATCTTGCAGATGCCGAGCAGGGTGATCTGCGCGCCCTGGTGAGGCAGGGTGTCCAGCGTACCGGCCGCGATGGCCGCGATTCTGTGGACCTGCTCAAGATTCGCGCCGAGCTCGATGTAGGTATCGGTCAGCGCGTTGAACGCGACGCCCATGCCGCCGGAAGCGGATCCGCAGGCGCCGGCGCAGATGGCGACGGTCAGCATAACGAATACCAGCGGAGAAATGTTCCAGGTCTTCAGACCGGCAACCAGATCCTGGAAGCCCTGGGTCTTCTGAACGATACCGCCGAAACCGACGACGATCGCGGTGTTCAGGATGGAGACGCCGGAATCAGCCGCGCCCTTGTTGAAAACCTTGAGCCATTCCCTGACGCCGCCGGGAACCTTCTTGTACATCAGGATAGTCGCTGACGCAACGCCCGCGAATACAGAGGTCTCGACCGGGATCTTGAATCCGTTGAAGAGAATCAGGATGATGGCGATCGGGATCATGGCGATGTACCACGGAGGAAGATCCTCGCGGCCGGCCTGGCCGAGCTCCTCGGGATCCAGCTGGAATTTCAGAGTGGGATCATCAAAGACAAATCCTCTCTTTGTGAAGGACCGCGCCCTGTACTCCAGCCATACGAAGATGAGGACGAACTCGACGACGACCGCGACCATGGAAGGCGCGAAAGCCGCCGTGGAAGGGGTGTTCAGGTTGTTCATGGCAATGACGTTCTGGATGGAAGGGGAACCGGGAGCGACCATGGAGACCGTCCAGCAGCCCGCGGAGATTGCACCGGGGATCAGACGTCTGGTCAGGTTTGCTTCCTTGAACAGGTTCAGCGCGATCGGGTAGATGACGAAGAATACGACAAATCCGGATACGCCGCCGTAGGTCAGGATGCAGGTGATGATGAAGATGATGGGAGCAACAAGCTTGCCCTTGCACATGCCGGCGATCCACTTCGCGATGGATTCCGCAGCCCCGGTAAACTGGTAAACAGCCCCGAACAGGGCGCCTACAAAGAATACCAGGAAATAGCTCGTGACGTACGCTGACGCAGCCGGCATAAACAGGTTTTTCAAGCCGACCAGAACCGTCATCTTCTCAACGCCTTCCGGCAGAAGCTCCACGGGGAAATGGCTGCAGAGAATGACGAAGATGGACACCAGCGGCGCCAGAATCAGCGCACTAAGCTGCAGAAATGCCAGTACGCCGAACAACAGTAGGGCAACGAACAAAA
>JAUNJS010000574.1 GCA_030533125.1 Eubacteriales bacterium
CGAAAGTTGTCCCGGGCGGGGCCTGCCGGACTGGGCGGCGCCGGGGCTGTGATCGGACACAGCCTGCGGCCCTGCCGGCAGGCACGTTCCGCCTGTTTCTGAAAAATGTGTCTGTTTGGAGTTGCCGGCAGCCTGCTGGTTAGTTATAATTAACCCACGCTGATGCGGGTGAGCCGCGAGCGGATGGGTCAGTGCTGTAAACGGGGGAAGCCTCTTTTTTTTAAAGAAGCAGTTAGTTCTGTATAACCATATCTGCATAAAGCAGAACCTGTGCGCACGGATTTTTGCTATTTTGCGCAGGAAATCATTTGTAAGCATCTGATGGACATTTTTGCATGCATACATGGAGTTACAGAGGGAGGAAGGGATGAGCGTGATTATTCTGGGTGGAAATGAATGTATGGAGCGCCAGTATAAGGATCTTTGCAGGGAATACAAATGTCGCGCGAAGGTTTTTATCAAGCCCTCCGGAAGCCTGAAAAACAAGCTCGGGAATCCGGATCTGATGATCTGTTTCACAGGGGCGCTGTCCCACAAGGTCCTCCGGTGCGCGCAGAATGAGATCAAGGGGATGGATACAAAGGTGGAGCATTCCAGAACCGCGTCGATGGCCGCGCTGCGCGGGATTCTGGAAAAACATGCGTCGCCGCAGAGCGCGTAAACGGACAGGTAAAGCCGTCGGCAGATTACGGAAGGCGCCTGCGTTATGTATTATGTCAGGATGACCGGTTATGGAGGGATGTTGCTTATGTCGGATGAGCTTGTGGTGCAATTTGGTTCCCCGACGCTTGCGGGGATCAAGACGGGGAACCTGTTTACCTGTCCATATACGGACAGAGGGCAGACGATGAAGGAACTCAGAAGGCTGAACAGGGCGCTGTGCCCGAAAGGCCTGCGGATCCTGCCGCTTCGATATTCGGCGGAACGTGTTCTGATTTATCTGTATCGTCCGAAACAGCTGGAGAAAGACCTCGCCGGGAAGGAGGCAGCGGAACTGCTGGAACGTGCGGGATACCGGCCCGGAAGCGCGACGGAGTGTGTAGTGGAACTGATTCACAGACTCAATGATCTGAAGAGTGAGTTTCCGCATGAAATAGGTTTGTTTCTGAGTTATCCGCCGGAGGATGTGAGGGGGTTCATTGACCATGGCGGGAACAGAAACGAAGGCTGTAAGCTCGTCGGCGTCTGGCGGGTGTACGGGGACGAGGAACGCGCCCGGAAGCTTTTTGAACAATACCGGAAATGTACGGAGAGTTTTTGCAAACAGTTGTCGGAGGGAGTACCACTGGCACGTCTCGCGGTGGCCGTATAGACTGCCCGGCAGTTCGCCGGAAAAAGAAATGCGGGTTAAAGCAGCTCTGTCATCCGTCCCTTCGCGCGAATTGAACGCGAGGCAAAAGGGGCCGGCCCGTTCCGGTCCGTCCCCGCACCGGCAGACACCGGAGCGGAAAGAAGCGGACATATGTAGTGTCCGTAAGCTCCGTTCCGGTCCGTTTCCGCACCGGCAGACACCCTGCGAACCCGCAAAGGCCGGACTCAGGCAAACGTTGCGTCAACAGGCAAATCAAAATACAGAAAGGACGAAAAAATGAGCAAAGTAGCAGTGGTTTGGTGGAGCGGTACGGGCAACACGGAAAAAATGGCGAACGCGGTTGCGGAGGGCGCCAGGGAGAAGGGCGCGGAGGTTATGATGACGGGACCCGCAGGGTTTGGCGGCGCCGATGTTTCTTCGTATGACGCGATTGCCTTCGGCTGCCCTGCCATGGGCGCGGAGCAGTTGGAGGAAGAGGAGTACCAGCCGATGTGGGACGAGGTGAAAGGCAGTCTCTCCGGGAAAAAGGTGGCTCTTTTCGGATCCTATGGATGGGGCGACGGAGAGTGGATGCGCCTGTGGGCAGACGAGGCGAGAAGCGCCGGAGCAGACCTTGTGAGCGACGGACTGATGCTCAACGGGGAGCCGGACGAAGACGGCGAAGCAGACTGCAAGGCGCTGGGAGGAGCACTGGCATAATGAA
>JAUNJS010000198.1 GCA_030533125.1 Eubacteriales bacterium
CAATTATTCCGGCACCGGATCATTTATTAAGAACGGGAGTGCGTATGTTACTGTGTTTTTTGATTGGGAAGAAGAGAAGGAATATCTTGTCGAGACAGATGTTTATTCAGGTGCTTCCGTACTCCTTACGACAAACGACAGAACCTGGACCAATTTTAACGCAAGAGGTATTGGCAAAATAGAGGAAATCAAATATACCGCTGTTGACGGAGAGACTGAAGAGACTGGACTAGTCTATTATTATTGTCAATATGAAGCGAAATATGAAATCGGCATTTCCGGGGACATTCACCTTGGCTTCTATAGTATGCGGGAAAACAAATGGCTGTTTTTCCGTGAATATTCTCTGACCGGAACTGCAGCTGAAATCCCTGACATCCTGTTCTACCGGAACAACTTTTTCATTGTATCCGGAAACAATATCAGGTGTCTCACCCTGGATGGTAATGAGGAATTAAGTTATTTCGATCGTAAAATTGTCTATTGCGCAGAGGACGCAGAGGCCGGATGTATAGTCCTTGCATTTGAAGACGGAACGGCGGGAATATTCGATCTTTCTTCCAAATCCTTTAAAGGAGCTGGCAGCAGCACATATGTTATGACCAGTCACCTTATTCGTTCTTCTTCCGGTTCAGGTATCGCAAACGGTCCTTTTTGCGCGATTTCACAGGAAGATCCCAAAACAGCGATTGTCTTTCAATACTATGAAATGGACAAAACAGTACTGGAACAGCCTTTACCCTATGCGGACGAATGGGAAGAAGAATTCGATGAATACTATAAAGATGATAGAGGCATCTATGCAATGCCGGAAGGAGAGGGTTTTGTTCAGGTCAGCTACTATTATTATTTCGAGTTGGATAATATAGGTGATGACCACTCATATGTAATTATTTATAATTCAGAAGGGGAGGCAATTCAGACCTTTCAGGGATACTACTTCGGAAACGATGCTCATTTTACGACAGATGGAAAAAAACTGTACTGGGATGAAGCTTTTGTTTCGCTGGATGAAGAAAAGATCTATCGAATCCGCGCAGATGTGGAACATGATACATCCTATCCGGAGCACGACGGAACATGGACAAAACTCCATTCTTCCTCAATGGAAGGGGAGGTATTATCAGCTTACTGGAAAAACGGAAGCCTGTATACTTTTATATCAGGAGAAGAACAGCCTGTTCGGCAGCCTCCCGATACATGCGTATATGACGGTCTTTCAGATCTCTCTTATTATGGGTCCCGAAATCTGGTGGCCGGGAATAACGGTCTGATCATCCTGCTTCGATGTGACAGTTCAGTGAATTCAGACAGCGGGTTTGATGAATACCGTACAGACAAGTATCAGATTTATTCCGTGAAAAACGATCAATGGTATGAGATTGAAAATGCATCTGCAGTGCATGGTTTTCCGTATGTCGCTGCAGCTGAGAAAAAACCCTGGTTTGTCAGTCTGGATGACGAGGGTGAGCTGCTGCTTTACGATGTGTATTCCGAGAGCCTGATCAGCAGATGGCAGACGAATGTGGTTCGCAAAGCTCTTTCGGAAATTCAATTCATTATGAATGATGAATATCTGTTAATCCAGAGCGATAACGGCGGGACACAGATCCGGATTATTCGGTGCAGTGACGGGAGTACGGTCTTTTCCTCCACGGAAGGCAATATTGAGGAAAACCATTATTCCAACTACTTCCCACAGTACGACAGCAGGAATGATCGTCTCTACCTTGTTGATGAGTATGGTTATGGCGTCGGTATTTGCATTGATACAAAAAGCTGGACTTCTCTCTTCAGGATTGAAAACCTGCGTTGCGTGCTGAATAATAACACTTTCATCATAAAGAGTCCTGATGATGAGAAGATCGTGCAGTGCAAGGGCTATGATCTGGAAACGCTCATAAGGAAGGCTGTACAGCACCCGAAGTGAGAATGGGGAGGTTTAAGCAGATTTGTTCCTCCACGGACCTTTACGCAATGACGGCTGTCCTCTACCGCTGTGTTACCGGAAACAGGCTCACCCCTCTTCAGGTGACAGGTCTGTCTCCGCTTGATATTCGGAAAGCATCGCTTCTGGAAGGATGTCCGGAAACAGTTATCTCTATGCTCCAGTCAATCCTGAAAAAAGGACTCTCAGTCTCTCCGCGCCGGCGCTGGCTTACTGCCGGAGAAATGCTGGTGGATCTGACAGAACTGGAAGACCGCATTACGGGAAAAGGAATCACGCATTGGGCTTTGTGGGGGAGCGGCCGCAGGCGCCTTTATCAGACCATAACGGACAACACTGCCCTGGATTACATTGTGGGTATTTCGGATTTTTACCATATGAATGAGCGAGTTCTGAATGATGAAATGGAGCATGTTATGGAAAAGAAAAATATATTCAAATCTGTCTTGTCAATCAAGCCGGCAAAAACCATTGTATTTGTGATTCTTGCCGCATCTATGCTGTCTGCCTGTGCCGCAGCCTCCACAAAAAAAGACAACACATCTGAGCAGGCGGCACAGAATGCTGCTGTAGTCGAGACAGAAAACAGTACGCCTGTAGATAGTACACCTGCAGAAAACGCATCGGGAGACAAAACGTCAGTAGAAAGCAGAGCCGGAGATACCGCTTCTGCCCGGCGTATCCTCGAGGAGTATGCAGGTACACTGGACACCCTCTACGGGAAAACATATACCGCATATATGTGGAGTATGTATAGTCTGGAAAAAAATGAATTCGGCAGGCGGCTGGGGTTTGACACCACTGAAATACCTGCCACAGATGCCGCATACAGGATCGATGACTATGATCAGGACGGAACGGAGGAGCTTCTGGTTGTCTCTGTCAACGATGACTCTACGATGAAGTTCACCATGTACGAGGTCACGGATGAGCAGAAGATATCTCCGGCGGATACTTACACTTCAATAGTAAAATGGTCAAATGATGACATTTATGTCTATGCCGCAGAACAGGGGAAGGGGACCACTGACGTGTTTGTTTATGATAAAGGAGGCCCCTGTATCGGAATCGATTGCTCAGGATTTGGGTATCAGGCCACAGGAAGGCTTAGAACCATCTTCACCGTTAAATATGACGGCAATCATTTTGTGGAGGAAGGAGAACCGTACGTCGACAGGACTTCCGGCGATTTATACGCGCTGCGTTTTGTCCGGAAGAAGCTTGAATCTTTTGGGACAGTATCTCTGATTGACGAGGACATTAAACGTATATTTATGGGTTCCGGGTTGACAAAATATCTTCCGGACGTCCATGAAATCATGAGGACATACACCACCGTACTGAATACTGAAGAGCCGCTGACTGAAGGGTATCAGGATGGGAGCGACGGAAAGATCGGGTTTTGTTACGTTCATTTTGCGGAGGAAAATGAACTCTACAGCACGGAAATAAATGAGCGATTTTCCAATCTATTGTCCGATAATTTTCCCAGAGAGCTGTCTTTCTGCGAAGAAGACGATAATGAAGGTACAGTGAGCTGGTGGACAGGGCTGTCAGCATTCGGAAAAGACGGGAACCTGTACAGTGCCGGTTATAATTATATCAATCGCAGTCAGGAAGCCAGGGAAAAAGGGATTATATTTGAAAACAACACGCTGAATCTTTATTTCTGGGAGACGGAAGAAGGAATTTATCTGCTTCCGGAAATGAGCGAAGAAGAAAGAACTGCCCTTCTGGACGAAGGTATTCTTCCTGAAAAAGCCGCATTGGCATACAGCGAGTCGGAAATACCGGATACTCTTGACCCCTCGGAGGAGGGCGACCACCACAGCATCGAGATATTCTCCAATGGTAACGTTTGTTACAGCGGGTATAATCTCCCCGGAAAAGACCGGGAAGCCCGGGACTGCGTCACGATCATATGGAAAAAAGGCATAGGCCTGATCGCATATCAATACAGCAGAACCGCTGCCGGCGAGGGCCTTGTCCGGGTATGGGATTCGAACTCCGCTATGATTAAGGATTCGGAATTTAAAACGTGGTGATGCCGGGAATGCGCAGAAAACCACCATCCTAATGATTGAAAAGCCCTTCTGTTTTATAACCGGTTTATAACCGGGAAAAAAGACAGCTTTGTGATAATAACAGCCCGTGCGATGTCGGATCGCGCGGGCTGTTGTTTCACTACTGCGTAACCGCCGAGGGCCTTTTCAGAGATATGCCTCGTAAGCTTTTTTGTATTCTTCAAAGATTTGCTTCCGCAGGGAGGCCGGTTCCAGGATTCGGGCGTTTTCGCTGAATCTGAAAAAGTACTGGAAGAATCTGGAAGGCGGAGCACTCAAAATGGTAGTTGCCGTCCTCGTCGACAGAGGAGGCAAGGGGCTTCATACACTGGATCTGGCGATACAGCTGTTTTCCTTTTTCGGTGAGGCGGACGACGCATTCTTCGCGTTCCCCGACAAGGAACTGCACATGGTCGCGGGAGATCTTTTCTTCAATTTCTTTCCGCTCCGCTTTTGACAGACTTCCCGAGCGGGTGGTCGCGGCGGAGAGGATCCGCATGCCCACGATGCGGGAGATACGGAAGGAGGCGATTTTTTCCACGGATTTGAGGCCGCCTTTCAGTACGGATCTGCCGACGATGTAGTGGAAAAGACCGGCGTCGTTGGGCAGGATCCCGTAGACACGCAGGTCCCATACGACCTTTTCGGATTTTGCGTTCAGAGTCGTGATCCGCAGGAGCTTCCCCGCGGCCGCAGCCGCTTCGGTGAGGGTGATCCACTCCTGAAAATAAAAGGCCTCTCTCCGGTACATTGTGTGGGAGGCATATTCCTCGAGGAGAGCCTTCATGTATTTGGAAGGCTTTTTGTCATAGTACCTGGCATCCGGCCAGTCCTGATCATAGAAAAGATCCCTGTTCTGGTTGTTCAGCCGGAAGATCACGGAAGTGCCTTTCTGCCAGGCTGCCGATTTCCGGATCAGATCTCTGCGGAAGGGATCCAGCAGCGCCCCGGTGACCGCGTCGAGCGTCGCATCGGGGAGCTTTTTTTTCTCCAGCTGTAAAAGAAGGCTCTGCCGCTGCCTTTCCACAGTCTCCGTGATGGAGGCATCCGCCTGGGGCGCGTAACGGAACAGCAGTTCATTGATAAAACCGCTGTTGGTGAGCTGCGGGGCAAACTGCTCGTGGTCGCTGTTCAAAACTTCCTGTGTGTGCAGGGTCAGATTAATCCGCTGTTTCTGTTCGGTGTTGAGTTCCTGGACCATATACGCCTCCTGGCGGGTGAAATCATAGAATATCAAACGGAATCCCTGTCGGCTTTTTTTGAAATGATTATACCATAACAGGAACAAATATTCAGCATAATTTAAACGTTTCTATAGAAAAGAGGAACAAAAAAATATTTTATATGTTCATTTTTTTGCTCCCGATTATCAGATATACTGTATTTCAGAACAGGGGAGCTTCTCCTCCGGGACAGTCCGAATTCAGGTCATTCCGAATGAAATATTCGTAAACAGGCGGATTCGTCCATCTACCTTGGCAATTGAATAATCGTAACGAGTTCCTCCGGGTCATTGTGCAACTCAGTGTATAAGCGGGATGAAAACCGTTCTGAGAGACGGAAGCTTTCGGCAGTGGGAGCTGTCGGAACGCCTGCATTGGGGAAAAGCATCGGGGATACCCGTGTCAGTGCCCTGTGGTGTCCTGCGCGAGCGGACACCGGAATGCCGGAAGGCATAAAATGCGGTGTTGTGCCGGAGGAACGCAGATCAAAGCGCAGTGTCTGTCGCCGGTGAATTGACGCCCTCCCGGAAGGAGGGAATAACCCGGAATACCGCGGGGTGGTGCCCGCAGGTGCGTGGCCGTTAACCCGGCCCTTACGGGAAGACCAAACAGCCGGTTTCCAGTGAAGCCCGGAAAGGGGTGTATAAGACGGACGACTGACCCCGGTAGCGCACATGGAATAAAAACTCCCAGCTTGGAGGCTTACGTGATTTGTTTATTCACGAAAAATATAACGCCGGAAGATGCGTGAAAGGTGAAGGTAACCAATCCTTTTTGAGAACAGCGGTGTAAACCGCAGGATACGCGGACGGGAGTCGCTGCCCGTCAACCGGCCGTATCTTCTCAATGGCTGAAGTGGTCTGAAGTTCTGGTCGGTATCGTGAAAGCGGGCAGAACGGCCCGGAGGAACTCGTTACGAATGGATACGGGCATACTGCTTTCGCAGTATTTATTTAAAAAATCGGGGTGTGGGCGGTGGTTTCCTTCACGGCA
>JAUNJS010000199.1 GCA_030533125.1 Eubacteriales bacterium
CACCGAGCCGCGCGGACCGGAAATATACAGCAGACGCGACGCCGGTACAACAACCGGTATCACGCAAAAGAGCTTACCGGGGACAGGGATCATAAGCTGAAAGGGGAAGGGGTATGATTATATTACTGCTTGGCTTTATCGTAAGCCTGCTTCCGTCGATCGCGCTGTATCTGTGGTTCAAGGGATTTAAGAGCGATCAGCTGTATAAGGATAACTGCAAAAGCACATTCATTGCCGGCGTGATCGCGGTGTTTCCCATACTGGCGCTGTCTGCCCTGTTCGCGCTTATCAAGGTTTTTCTGCTCAGCGGCGTTTCCCCCTTTCTGTACGCGGCATTCCACAATTTTATTGTACTGGCGCTGTCGGAGGAGCTGGTAAAATACTACACCGGGCGAAAGACGATCGACAGGATGATCGGCACAGTATCCCGGCTGGATTTGATCGTGTTCATGGGAATCGTGGGAATCGCGTTCGGCATCGCCGAGGCAATCCCGTATGCGATCGGCGCGAGTCCGCTGGTGATGATCATCAGGGGCGTTTCTGTCGGGCACGGCGTTTACGGCATGATGACGGGGTATTTCCTCGGAAAGATCATGGAGGGCGGCAGCAAGTCGGGACTTCCGGCGATCCTTGTATCCTGGCTGTATCACGGACTGTATGATTTCGGGCTCAGCGATGAGTTCTCGGCCCTCGGGGACTGGTCGGCGATCATTCCGGTCAGTCTCGCTTTCGGGGAACTGGTGCTCCTCATCGTGTTCATCGTGTTCATACGCAGGGCGAGAAATAATGAGAAGTATACGGCGCCGCTGTTTCCGGATGCAGGAACCGCGCAGCGCCCATGACATCCTCTCTTTTCCATTTTCCGGGCATCCCCGGGCAGCCGATGAGCCCTTTTTAGCTGTAATGCCTATGATGCCGTGAGATCGGGATGTTCCGGCCGCCGGGAAGTCGTCCGGTGGACGATCAGGTTTTTTTACCCATGGAAAACCGGCGGGAAGTGTGATGGGGCGGAATGGAACTCAAGCCGCCGGGAAGTCGTCCGGTGGACGATCAGGTTTTTTTACCCATGGAAAACCGGCGGGAAGTGTGATGGGGCGGAATGGAACTCAAGCCGCCGGGAAGTCGTCCGGTGGACGATCAGGTTTTTTTACCCATGGAAAACCGGCGGGAAGTGTGATGGGGCGGAATGGAACTCAAGCCGCCGGGAAGTCGTCCGGTGGACGATCAGGTTTTTTTACCCATGGAAAACCGGCGGGAAGTGTGATAGGGTGGAAAGGAACAGCCATCATCCTGACCAAATGCTCCGGATGAGAGCTGGCGGGGACTGGATGC
The DNA here is from genome assembly GCA_030533125.1 of Eubacteriales bacterium. Taxonomy (GTDB): domain Bacteria; phylum Bacillota; class Clostridia; order Lachnospirales; family Lachnospiraceae; genus CAG-791. The sequence continues at coordinate 1,333 of JAUNJS010000199.1, forward strand.
TTCGGGAGCAGCTTTTGGCATTCATGTGTAATACAAAGGCCGGCCCGGAGTTTTCGCTTGAGAAAGGAAAAAGACTTTGAAAAGACTCCTGCCGCTTTTATTGTCCTTATCAATATTGACGGTCTTTCTCCTGCCGTGCTCTGCCGCCGCGCAGGAAGATGCCGAACGGGTTGTTCTGACGATCGGCGATATCAGTGACGTCTCTTCCTACCGGATCAACGGGGAAGATCAGCTGGGCGTATGGAAGTATTTGGAAGATCAGCTTGGCGTGGAGATCCGGTACGTTTATCTGTCGGAGGAAAATTACGCCTCCGCATTGGCCAGCGGCGACCTGCCGGATATCGTCGCCACCAAAAACAATCTCGCCACGATCCTGGATAACGGCGTAGCGCTGGATGTCGATCCGTATCTGGAGGAGTATGCTCCGAATTTCCTGAAGGGAGATGCCAGGCTGACCTACGATGTGTTCAAACAGCTGATGAATGACGGGGACGGGTTCTATTTCTTTCCGCAGAAGATCGGATATAACGGCGTCGGATACAGCAACCTGCCGTTCAACCGCGGCTATGCCGTGCGCTGGGATTATTATAAAGAACTGGGTTATCCGCCGATCAATAACGAGGATGACTATCTTAAAGTGCTTCAGCAGATGCATGCCAATCACCCGTATACGGAGGAAGGATACCCCACTTATCTTTTCGGTACAAATAATAACAAAGGGTATGCCACCGCCTTCCGCGCCGAAGTCAGCCTCGATTACTGGGCGGCATACAAGTATCAGAACAATATTTTCACCAATGAGGTGTACGACGGATACACGGATCCGGAACATTCCATGTGGTGGACGAGCATGGAATGGTTCAATAAGCTTTACCGGGCCGGAAAAGAGGACGGTTCCTTTGACATGGATCTGTTTACCCAGACGAATGAGCAGTACACGGCAAAATGCAACCGCGGCCAGTATCTCGGAATGCACGGCAACAATTCTTCTTTTTATAATGAAAGTGTGAAAAAGGATCCGGATACGCTTGCCGGATACGGACTGGTCCCTACCGCCGCCGAAAATCTGTATACCAATGTCTATCAGTTGATGGGCAACGGCTCTGCCTATATGTGGTTCATTTCGGCAAACACCAGGCATAAGGAAGAAGCCTTAAGGCTCTTCAATTACATGTGTGATCCCGATTTTCTCAGGGAAGCTGCCATGGGCCAGCAGGGGGTGACCTGGGACTACGATGCGGGCGGCGTCCCCCGGATGACCGAATACGGGCAGGAGCAGCTGGACGAATATGTGACCGGGAAAGCCTCAGAGGACAATTATTATGTACAATGGGGGACTTACAGCGGGCTGACAGGTAAATGGCCACTGCTTCGCGACAATGTGACGCATCCCGACGGGTATTCCATCGACTTTGTCACCATTTCCAGGGAATACTCGATCGCGACCATGACCAACAATATCTCAAAGGATATCTGCGAGCACTACGGGGTGGAACTGCCCACAGACGCATTCTATCAAGCGGGCGGGCTGGATTTCCGCAATGACTGCGGCGAAGCGATCTCATCCTGTATGAGCACCCTGGACCGGGAGCAGCTTCAGATCATCTCGGGCGCGGAAGAGATCCTGGAAGACGTCTGGGTGGATCTGACCCTGGCGGAAACGGACGAGGAATGGAACGCGATCAGGGAGGAAACGATACAGAAGCTGACCGATCTCGGAGAACCGGAGGTCTTCAAAGCATATAAGAAAAAGTGGGACGCCGCAGCTGCTGTGATCGTTCCTCTGGTCCGGGAGGCGCAGATCGCGAACGGGATCGAGCCTTATACGCCGGAACAATACGAAAAATATCCGTGGGACGGAACGGAGGGCAACTGAGATGAAACAGATGTTGAAATCGCTCCGGGTCCGCATGCTACTGCCGGTGGTCGTAATGACGCTGTTCGTTGTCATTCTGCTCACCACACTGTTTTCCCGCGCATACACCGGCATGATTCTGCAGCAGGAGCAGGAAGTCAACGCGCTCGGTTTTGACACAATCTCCCGCTCGATCACGCCGCTCATCGAATCGTCCGTCAGTTCCGTCAGGAGCATCATGTCGGATGACCGGGTCGCGTCCTACGCCAGACACCGGTATCACTCTGTGGCGGAACTGGTCCATGCGCGGATCAGATGCCTGGAGTATCTGCGCGGGGAAATCACGCAGCGCGACGGGATCTTCGGCCTTCTTTTTATGCGGAAGGACGGAAGTCTGTTCGGAACGCTGCCGGAAGGGAACTTCTTCCTTGACAATCCTGAAGAAAACCCTCTGCAGGAGGAAATAAAAACACAGATCCTGAACGCGCCGCTCGGACAGACGATCTGGATCGGCCCGGTCTCCGGGGCTGAGCTCTATGGCTTTCAAAATGAAAAAACGCCGGAAAACATTATGATCGCCGCATGGAAATCCGTGGACGCCAGTTACGGCGAGTGTTACGCCATGATGCTGATGGACGAGTCCATTTTTGACAGGCTGCTTGAAGCGCTCCAGGACGGAAAAAGCACCTGGCATTTCTATACCGGGGATCATGTTGAATTCTACCATACGGGACAGGATGAATGTATGGATCCGGAGAGGCTCATCAGTGAGAGCAACAGCGGAGCGATCTTCCGCGACGGGAATGATCGTCCTGTCTGCGCGTTTTCCATGACGATGACATCTCCCGCATGGACGCTGGTCCGGGAAGTTTCCATGGAAAGCTATGAACAGCTGATCCGGGGCATCCGAAGGACGGTGTGTATCCTGGCCGGTCTCGTGTTCCTGATCGCCCTGGCAATCTACCGGCTGTGGCTGAAAAATTTCATGCGTCAGTTCAATACACTGCTGAGAAAAATCATCCGCATGGGAGAGGGAGACCTGCAGCCTGTCGCATCCGAGCCCTTCTCCATCAGTGAATTTGAAACAATGCAGGAGGAGATCGACCGGACGAGCCTCGCCCTGACCCAGCAGATGGATACGATCCGCCGGATGGAACGGGAGCAGATGGAACAGGAGAACAAGCTCAAAGAGCAGGAACGGATCGTACAGGAGCTGCACACCGCCAGAGAGATCCAGAGGAGCGCGCTGCCGCATATTTTCCCTCCGTTTCCTGAAAGGAAAGAGATCGACCTGTACGCATCCATGGACCCGGCGCGGGACGTTGGCGGAGATTTTTACAACTTTTTCCTGATAGACGAGGACCATCTGTGCCTGGTAATCGCTGATGTAAGCGGGAAGGGAATACCGGCAGCCCTGTTCATGATGGTTGCCAAGAGGATCATAGAAGATTCCGCAAGACAGGAATACAGCGCGGGCGAAATCCTGGAGAAAACGAACGATGCTCTCTGCGACAACAACCAGGCGGAGATGTTTGTAACTGTCTGGCTCGGCATTCTGGAACTGTCTACCGGCAGTCTGACTGCAGTAAACGCAGGCCATGAGTATCCGGTAATCCGTAAAAAAGACGGCTGTTTTGAGATTTATAAAGACAGACACGGTTTCGTCGTAGGCGGAATGGAAGGGGTTCATTACAGGGAATATGAACTTCAGATGGAACTCGGAGATAAACTTTTTGTATATACGGACGGTGTTCCGGAGGCAACAGCGGACAGCATGGAAATGTTCGGTACGAAACGAATGGTGGAGACCTTGAACAGCTGCGCGGACAACAGCCCTGAGGAGATCCTCAGGACAGTGAGAAGCGCCGTAGATGCCTTCGTCGGCGATGCGGAGCAGTTTGACGACCTGACGATGATGTGTCTGGAATATAGAGGAACATAAACCTTGGGTGTGCCATGGGGGATGCCAAGGGGACGGTTCTTTTGACAACCTGAAGTGTGCGGTGCCAAGGGGGCGGTTCTTTCGACGACCATGATGTGCCATTCTGGGGATGGTTCTCTCTGACACTGGGAAAAAGGTGTCAAAGGAACCGTCCCTTTTGACACTTTCTCTTGACCTTAACGTTACGTCAAGCATTATGATGATGACATTAAGAGACAGGAGGAACTTCAAATGATGACGATTAAGGAAATGTCGAAGCTGACGGGTGTCAGTGCACGGGCGCTCCGATACTACGACGAGATAGGGCTGTTCCATCCGACCGGGAAGAGTGAAGCCGGATACCGTTTATATGACAAAGAAGCGCTGGCGGTACTTCAGCAGATCCTTTACTTTCGTGAACTGGATATTCCCCTGGACACCATCAAGGAGATCATGGAGAATCCTGCTCTTGACAGAAATCACATTTTACGCGCGCAGAAGCAGATGCTGACAGCGGAAAAAGAGCGCCTGGAGCGCTTGATCGCCAGCATTGACGAAGCACTGAAAGGAGCAGAGACTATGGATTTCACTGTTTTTACAAGGGAAGAATCGGAAGACCTGTTTCATGCAATGTTTAAGCAGATGCCCGAAGCGATGAGAGAAACTGCGATCAGGGAGTTCGGTTCCGCTGAAGAGTGGAAAGAACACTATCTGAATGCTGTGTCTTCAGAGAAAGTCCAGAAACAATACGCGAAAGTGGTGGAATGGTACGGCGGCAGAGAAGCGTACGCCGATTCTGTGAAACACCCATTGAGCGAAGAGATCAGAACAAGTTATAAACGGCGGCTCGACCATGTCCTTGAGAAACTGTCCGATCAGAGAACGATGGACGTGGACAGCTTCGAGGTTCGCCAGTTGATCGGAGAATACGGATTCGTCATGAAACAGCTGCTGCAGCTGAAAGAAGAGAAGGAAATGATGCTCGCGCAGGCGAAGCTGTATCTGGAGGAAAAGACAAAAAGCGCCGTTGACGACCAATACGGAGATGGATTCGCGGTTTTTCTGAACCGCGCGATTACGGCGTTCTACAACCGCTGATTTAGGAGGT
>JAUNJS010000575.1 GCA_030533125.1 Eubacteriales bacterium
TATTGCCAGGGTTCTCATTGGAGCCGACCGACGCCCCCCTTGACACTCCCATGCATTGCGGATGTTACAAGGGTTGTCATTGGAACCGTCCCCTTGACACCCCTTGACACCTCATTGGAACCGTCCCCTTGACACCCCTCAGTAAGGACCTAAATGTTGAACGGGATTTCTGCTGAGAAGAACAGTCTGGCATAAAATTAAAGACCAATGACAAGACGTTGATCTGAACTACGTGCTTGCCGGATCTTCCTTTCGCCTGGAACACCGACTTGATCTTCTTGCTCGTGTCCCAGGCGTACCGTTCGTTCATGATGTTCCTGAATGCCGCGAAATCATTATCTCCCTTGCCGTATCGACACCGTCATTAATGGCAACGAGCATGACGTCCTTCTGCCTGAGCATTTCCATGAGTAGTCCAGCCTTCAGGTAATCATCCCTTCCATATCGGCATATGTTCTTCGCCTGAACGCAAAAACATCCCCGTTGTAAAACAGGGATGTTCTGCGTCAATTGTCGATATTTGCAATTTTCTTTTTGAACTACATATTATACGGAAGCGGGGGCTCGCGCCGTGCTTTTTCAGCATTCCGGCTGCATCACAGAGATCTGCCGAATTCCTCCGCTTTCGCGAGCGCGGCTTCGCTCTTGTTCTCCGCGCCCGAGAACGCAATGATGCCGGCGTCCTCGCCGCCGCACAGGCTGACAATCATCTTGTACTGCGCTTCGATTCCCGCGTAGACGTTCGGGGAGCCGGAGCTGAGGATCAGTCCGTAGTTCGAGGCCTTTGCAGGCTTCATTCCCGCATAGAAGCGGGACAGCGCACACTGAAGCTGGCCTGTCAGACCGAAATAATACACTGCGGATGCCAGAACCACCATGTCCGCAGTATTCAGATCCGGATAGATCTGCTGCATATCGTCCTTCTGGATGCAGGTGCCTTCGCCCTTCGTATGGCAATACTCACATCCGAGACATCCTTTGATGTTCATCGTACCTACCTGGAATACGATCACTTCGTGTCCGGCCGCCTCCGCGCCTTTCTTAAACGCGCTGACGAGCGCCGCCGTGTTTCCTTCCGTGTGGGGGCTTCCGTTCAAAACTACGATTTTCATAAAATACCTTTCTCTTTCTATCCTGCTTTACTGCGTTTTCCTGTTTACTCTGGTTTTTTCTGCTGTTACAATCTCTTATTATAAGAGACTCTTTCCGCCTGTCAACCGCGCCGAAAAAATGTGCCCGGAATGAGCCGGAAAAAGGGGCTCGGCTTGTGCCGGAAAAAGCGCTCGGCATGCATTCGGAAAAGTTGCACGGCATGTGCATCAAAATGGACTCGCCAGGCCATCTGAAAATCTGCCCGGCATGTGCCGGAAAATGGACTCGGCATGGCACCGGAAACAGAATCCCGGAATGGAGAGTATGATGAAAATATGGCTGACAAGACACGGACAGACGAATCTCAATAAAAGGCGGCTGATGCAGGGACTCACCGACGAGCCTCTAAATGAGACCGGCCTCGCCCAGGCGAGGGCTGCCCGTGAACGGATCGGCGACGTGCGCTTCGACGCCGTCTACGCGAGCCCCCTGCAGCGGGCTGTAATCACCGGCTCTATCATCGGCGGTGTCCGCCCGGAAGAGGTCCGCATCGACCCGCGGCTGATCGAGGCCGATTTCGGCCGTTATGAACAGCGCGGATTCTTCCGGCTGGGGCCTTTCATGACCCTTTACTGGGCCTTTCCGGAACTCTTTCCCGCCCCGGCCACCGTTGAAACCGTCGCCTCTATGGTGGCGCGCAGCCGTTCCTTTTTACAGGAACTGGAAACACAGGATTATGAAAATGTCCTGATCGCCTGCCACGGCGGCATCATCCGCTCCCTGCGAGGATACCTCGAGGAACGGGATTCCGGGATCCGCTGGCGTCCGAAGCCCAAAAACTGCGAGATCCGTGTCTACGAGTATAAAGACGGCCGGCACACCTTTCTCGATGCATACTGAAGATGATGCAT
>JAUNJS010000200.1 GCA_030533125.1 Eubacteriales bacterium
TTCGCTGGTGGGCAAGATCCAGCGCTTACTTACCCACCCAAGCTACAGAAGCGCCCTTTTTATTGAGATATTACTGGAATAACAGGAATTGCTCCAGGGCTGCCCGGGAAAGGCGGCAGCAATGAGGACATTGGAGCAGTTAAAGAAGCAGGTGGCAGTTCCGAAAGCAGGGCAGGAGATCCCGAGTGAGAAGAAGCTCCGGGAGAATGAAGAGATTTATGAATCCATCTGCATAGGCCATGATTCCCGTATCACTGTCTACAGGAACGGGTATGTAGTTTGCATGATCGGCAGGCACAAGACGGTCTTTCCGATCACTGCAGCCGGATCCTATACGTTTGGGGAGAACGAAAAGAATTCCAGACGGCAGCAGGAAACAGGGGGTGGCGGCCCTGGAGGGATCCCGGAAGGGAGATTTTCCCTGGAACAGGAGGAGTGGCATCTTGCCCTTTACCTGGCCGGAGAAGACAGGATCCTGAAAAACATGGAAACAGGAATCAGGAAAAAAACACTTTACACCGAGCGTGAGAAGAAAACCGCTGCGGATGAGGTGTTTGAGAAGTACTGGGAAAACCAGATGATGGAATCTGCGCTCTCCGTCCTGACAGACAGGGAAAAACGGGTCGTTTGGGAGTGCTGTATCCTCCAGAAGACAGAAAAAGAGGTGGGGAAAGAAATGGGATATTCAAAATCAATGATCTCAAAAATGCTGACACGGGCGAGGGCAAAGATCAGGAAGTCAGGTGTCCTGACAACAGGTCCTGAAAGAAGCCCCACGACTTTGGAACCACGAAAAAAAAGGCAGTGAAGCGCTGGATAAGGAGAACAACATGGGTCAAAAGCCCAGAGTCTGCAGCAGCTATTTTTTTGAAATGGAGGACGGTTCCAGGATCGAGGTCCGGAGGGAACTGTTCCTCTCCTGGCTGCAGAGAAGGAATAACGATGGATACAAAACAGGAGAAATTCAGGAAATGGGGAAAGCGCCGCAGGAACCCGGCAGGCAGCAGGAACCACAAGGAAGCGAACAGAGCCGGAGTAAGCTGAGGATGTTCGAGCGGGCGCTGGGCAATTTTTCCGAAGAGGAACAGAGCCTGATCTACTACCGCTATTACAAGGGCATGAACAGTAAAGAAACCGGGCTGATGCTTGGAATCAGCCGGGTCAGGCTGGAAAGGATGGAAAAACGGGTAAAGGACCGTTTGAAGAGATTACAGAGGAATCTGGGAGTCCGGGCGGTCCACTATCAGTTTGAACATCAGTACTACCGAAGGCACTAAAGGGTAAATCACACAGATTTTTGACGCTCCTGGCGCAGACTGTCGGAGATCACATCTTTCAACCATGTCTACTTCATATGGGCTATTAAAAGCGCAGGGTTCTATGTACGGCAGCACAAGGCCCTGCCTTTTCTTCAGATGTGCCGAAGCGGAAAACTGTGATGAATCATGAAAGAAACGCCTGAGGGCTTTTCTTTCATACCGGGGTCTGGGACTGAAAGCCCGGGTCCCCCAGTCTTCTCAGGGAAATTGGCTTTGCTGATTTCCCTGGGAGGACGCTGCCGACATCTGCCGGTAACTGTTTTTTTGATAGAGACAATTCCGGCAGAAAATGAAAGCTGTGACAGAAAGTGAACAGGTGAATTGAAAATGAGCAAAAAACATAAACAAAAGCGTGACTTTTTTATCAGGAGAAATAACGAAGGGATCAAAAAAGAAAAAGAAGCCGTAGATCTGTCAAAACTGCGGATCTGGGCAGGTATGGCAGCCGTCTCAGCATTATTGATCCTGTCCCCCGTTGTGATAAGCGCGGCAGGAAGCATCGCAAATCAGACGGTACAGAATAATACCGGCATATCGGAGTCTGAGCAGACATGCAGTCCTCGCTGGCTTCCGGAAGATGACAGCGGAACTGGAAATACAGCTGCGGATACAGGGAGCACACTTGCAGCTGTTCCTCTAAACATCGGCGTGTTTCCTGCAGACAATGATGAGGAACGCACTGAAAGCAATGATGCTTCCACAGGGCTGACGAGTGCTAAAGCAGATGAGATGCCAGAGGAGAATAAAGGAAGCCGGGAAGAGGATGTGGAGATGCCGGAGGAAGGGGGGATCAGTAAAGAAGAGGAGTTGGAAGAGAAAACCGATGATTCCAATACTTCCAGGACTTCTCAAAGCATGACAAACAGGGAAGATACATCAGAATCGCCTGAAGTGGACGACCCCAAAAATGCATCCACTTCTGAAAAGATTGATGATGAATCAATCACGGATTCTCGCGCAGCTGCGGATGAATCACAGACAGCTGCCACTAACACAGAAAGGGATCAGAACGAAGTCTCAGAAGATAAAGAAGATGCAGACAATGCAGATAGTACAGATGTTTCCAATGAAGATCCGAATGAAGAAGCCGACAGCACAGATGATTCGGATAACGAATCAGAGAACCATGAAGATGGTGACAGGGAAGCATCCAGCGAGGCGGACACGGATTCGGAATCAACAGATGATACTGCAGAACAGGATCCAGAACTGGACAACGAAGACGAAAGCAGTACTGTCTTCAGCAGCTATGGCAGCAATGATTTCGCCGGCGCGATCACTCCCGAGATTGTCCGGATCCCGGCAGAGGAGTGGGCAGCATATAGTGAGTCGCTTACAGGCTTCCTGGAGAGGGAAAAGGATTTCTTTTCGGAAGGGACCTCCATTTTATTCGACTTAAAGGATGCTGAACATTCGACATCCATCCTGGATGACCGGTTTAAAACAGAAAAGACGGAGGATGGAACAGCGTTGGCCATAGAGGCTGCAACCGTAAAGGATGGGACGGGTGCATATGAAAATGTCGTGGAGTACATCTTCGAAAATGCCGGGAGCACAGCGAACGGGGAAAAGGTGGATCTGATCCTGAGCCTTAAAGAGGCCATGATTGAACTTCCTGAGGATTCCGGAGAAGAGGCTTCCGGGAAGATCGTAGTTTCCTCTGTTTCCGATAATCATATTTTCAGGGCTGAGGCACGGAGCATTCCTGCCAGCACGGAAGAGAATGACGCAGATAAGAAAAATGAAGCAAAAGCTGTGGATGTAAGGGTTTCGGAAAAATGGTCCGCGCGCATCATCTGGCACGAGGGGGACGAGGTGGCCAAGCCCAGGACTTTCCTCTTCATTCCCGATCTGGACAAAGTCTTTGGGAATCCTTCCAGTGAAACGTGTGACAGGGAACGAGTGGCCATGCTGTCAGGGTTTTCCGGCAAAGCATTCTGCTGTGAGGATGCGAGTGTTTCAGTATCAGCTTCCGGGTATCTGGAAGGGAATGGGCAGCCGGATGCAGTGATCCTTCCGGTTAACAGCGCGAACATTGAGTTTGCCTGGGGCGGGACGAACTGTTCCACAGTTATCTTTACCGGCTTCGACGGCATAAAGCCTGAAGACATACCGCTTGTAGATTCTTCTGAAGAAAGGACACCGGTTAAGGAAGAGCTGAAAAGCCCTGACAATACCACAGATGTAGAAACAGATGCAGATGTAGATTCAGACACAGACACAAAAGCGGAAACGAATACAGAAGAAGCTGTTTCTGCAGATGGAGAAGAAGCCAAAATCGAGTCCACAGCAGCCGGGGCGGCGATCCGGATCAGCTACGCAGAGGAGCCGGAGAAGACAGCAAGGCTTTCCGCAGGAGATACGGTAGATGTCTCCATGAAGGTGAAAAACAGCGGTTCTGAAATCCTCACGGATGTTGAAGTCAGTGAGCTCCTGGACGATGACGCGGAACTGACCGTTGCCTGGGACAGATCTTCCGATCCGGATACAGGGGAAAACACCCTTTCCGAGGGGGAAACAGTTCCGGTTACAGTGGCTTATACCGTCACGCAGGAAGACATCGACGAAGGAAAGCTGGTCCGCAAGGCCGAAGCGAGCGCTGAGGCCGCCAACGGGGGCGCAGTGGAGGACGAGCAGACTTCGGAGGTGATTCTCAGGGGGACAGCTTCCATTGACTTTTCAAAGAGGGCATCCGTCCAGCAGATCAGCGACGCAAGAGCAGGCGTACCCATCCAGTATTTCTTTACTGTCACCAATTCCGGTGATGTGACGCTTCAGGATATTGAAGTCATCGACCAGATGGAGGGCCTTTCCCGGATCGAGTATGACTGGGATAAGAGCACGGACAGCAGGACAGGGAAAGGAATTCTTTCACCCGGTGAAAAGGTGACGGCATCTGCCACTTATGCGATCACCTCGGACGACATCCGGAAAGGCAGGATCGTAAACAAAGCTTTTGCCAGGGGGGAGACGCTTCAGGGCAAAATCATCGAATGTGACCATCCGGAAGCGCCTACTTCCGTATCGCAGGAAGGAAAAGAAGAACTATCTTCCGGATCGCCCGCGACGGGGGACGATACAGAACTCCTTCACTATTTAATGCCTTTTATTGTTGCGTTTACTGTTTTAACCGGCGCGTTTGTTATCGAGAAAATACAAAGGAAGAAAATGATTTTTGATTTTGAGGAAAAGGAAGCAAATGATATTTCCGATACAGACGGAATGGTTTGATCCTAATATTTTTTTTCAGATCAGGAAACATTCCGGTCTGCCGGAGTCCCATAGGTGTAAGGAGCAGATAAGGCCATGCCAGCGCTCGTGTTTACACCTTGAAAACTGAATAGCCTGCCCGGATGGATACCTGCCTGACTGCGCATGATTCGCGCGGCCCGCAGAGAAAACGCCGCGTAAAAATACGGGACTGGAACGGGACCGGGATGAACAGGCACAAACGCTCATGAATAACAGCAGATACAATGCGGCAGGGCCATGCGTCCTGCCGTATGAATGTGCTGTTATCAGGCTGTCCGATCTTTGACAAACGGTAGGGGGAAGGTTCTTCCTGAGACAGAGATCATTTGGGACACAGGAGCGTAAATAGCCCGGGCGGGATACTTCTCGAAAACACAGGGAGAGGGAGGTGACGGTATATATGGGCATATTCCAGTGCGATGGCTGCACTGCTGCCTGAAAGAAAAAATAACCCGATAGATCCAGATTCAAATGGAGGAAAAGAAGTGAACAGAAAAAGGACGATTGCAAAGGTCGCTGCAGGTTTCCTCTCCGTAGTGACATTTCTTTCATCGGCACTTGCCCCGATTCCTGCTGTGGCGGCAGATTCCGATGCGGACTCAGGATATATAGAGGATTATCCGGAGCTGAAGGAAGTCCGGGACATGCTCGATGAGGATGAGATCGTTAAAGCGGATGATATTACTGTTGACGCGGACGAGGATTTTAAGATTGAGAAGGACTTCAAAGGGATCGATTATTCCTCAAAAAAGGTCAGAATCTCCCTTTACGATGACGACGGGTTTTCATCTTCAAAAGAAGGGAACTACAAGCCCGTCTACCATGCAGATCCCAAAAGCGGGAACCACGGATATCGTTTCAGCCGCAGGATCACGGTGGTGAAGAAGGAAGAAAAAAAGGAAGCCTCTTCTTCAGGTGCTGAAAACGGGGCAGGCACAGGCTCCGGGAGCAATGGGGAGAAGTCTCCTGAAAAAGAGGAGGACGCTGATGACGCGGAAGATGGAAATGAATCGAAGGAACCGGAGGACAGGATCGAGAGTGCTGAGGGGATGCATTCGGAAGAAGTTGAGGGATCTGACGCTTCTGAGATGGATGAGCCGGAAAAAGACCTGTTACGGGCAAATGACGGAAACGGAAGTACGGCGGATGAAGCGGCTGTGTTGCAGGAAGAAGGAACAGCCGGAGAAGAAGCTTCCACAGGTACTGAAATGAAAGATGAGGATGCTGAACCGGATAATGACAGCCTTTCAGCAGAGCCGGCAGACAATCCTGCAGAAGACAGTACTGCGGCAACTGCTGCGAAGCCGGCAGAAAATCCAGCGGAAGACACCACTGCTGCAGTTGCTGCGGAACAGGCAGACGATGACAATGCCTATGAAAAAGCATCAAAAGGAGCTGCAACTGCCGGTGAGACTGCATCGGGGACAGGCGCGACCGATGATCAGGCTGCGGAGGCAGATACGGTTGATGAGGTGGAGACAGACGAAGTCAATGAGGCATCCACTGAGACAGATGCGACGGCGGAGGCTTCAGAAAATGAAACAGTCTCAGAAGGAAGCACTGATGAAACTTCCGAGGATGCCGCTGAGGCAGGTACTGATGAAGCTTCCGGGGATGCCTCTGTGGCTGGGGCTGATGA
>JAUNJS010000201.1 GCA_030533125.1 Eubacteriales bacterium
GCAGCTTTAATTTCCCTCTTTAACAGCTTTATCGACTCCTGGCGTTTCCTGCAGCCTGTGTTTTACTATCGAATCCGGCTTTCCAATGATTCACCTTTGAAAAAGGGCACCGTTTCCCGATGCACTGATTGTTCTTTTCGGAATGGTTACAAATGATCTCCGGCTTCTCCATCTTCACACCGAAGTTCTCTTTCACGAAATCGATGGCACACAAAATAGACAGATACGAGTCGCGCTTGCAGCATCGCGGACCGCCGATCTCACTGATCGCGCCCAACGATCCGGCTGTCATCCGGTGTGATAAAGCAAAGGGCTCCTGTGTCAGAGGCGTGGATTTTGAGATTATGGATACAAACATTCCGGAACTGATTCCGGCGCCGCAGGCTCCCCAGAAGCCGCATGCGCCTCCGGGCACTTTCTTCCCGCGCATCATCATTTCTGTCAATGAGGAAGCAAGGTCGATCTCTCCCCCGGCGTTCCTGTAAGCTGTCAGCAGCGCTGCGCCGACCATCACATGATGCTCGGGTCCGTGCATATGGCAGAACGGAAGCGCCATCATTTTCTCTATGATTTCCACCGGGTCCTTTGATTCCTCGTTCAGACACAGGCCGATAATCGTATCCATTCCAGCAGTATGGCACTCGCTGCAGACATAGTGCCCGTTGATACAGCGAGTCTTGCTGTTCTCTTTCTTATGACAGATCACGCACTCCATAAGCTCATCTTTTTCAAGATATTCCAGAGGCGCTTTGCAAATCAGACATTCATCGTTCATATGATTTTTTTCCCATCTCATGTTGGCAATCCCGCTCCTGTCCTGCGCTTATCGCACAAACGGTGCGCGGTATTCCGCGTTGATTTCCCTGATTTCTTTCTCCCCGTCGATATACGGCTGATAAATGCTCTCGATCCTGCCTCCTCCGCGGTTGTCACAGCCGGAGCAGAATTCACAGTCGATCCCACAGGCACCCCACAGTGCCTGATGTACAATCTGAATACGCTCTTCGCGCGTTGTGTCTTTAATCAATAGCGATTTCATTTATAATATCCTCCCTGACACTCTGCGGCACCAGCATGCCGCCGGTTGCCCAGACGATATGGCTTGCTTTTACATTATTTGGTATCAGGCACTTATAGGGGCACTGATTAATCCGTCATTTCCGCACCAGTTCTTCGCTGAGCTCAAAGAGCCTCTTTGCCAGTTTCCGGTTTTTTGACTGCTTTGATGATTTTGCAGGTCTGCATCTGTAAAAATACCCGCCGGTCATTTTCGCAACGGATGCATCCGATGCAAGGAAGACCGCTGTACTGGCACCTTCCGCAGGTGTCTGGAAAAATGGTTTCAACAGTCCTGTCACAGTCTTTCCAAACCCCGTTTCTCTGTCAATCCCGATATTGGTCGCCACCGCGCCCGGGTGGCAGCAGTTCACGGTGATCTTCCCAAAAGGCGTTCAATCTGATCTTTTTATCAGACTGTTCAGAAGCCGGAAGAATTCAGGATATTCCCTGTTAATCTTTACCGGTTTTCCGTCTTTACCAATAAAGCAATGTTCCGAGGAAGCTTCACATACAACTGTTCCAGCCTCATTTGTCATGATATATTTCAGCTTAAGCTTGATGCCGCGAAATTCTTCCACAAGGACATCTATCTTTACAATATCCGGAAAAGTTGTGGTACGCTTAAACTTGCACGAAATATTAATAACCGGCGAGATCAGCCCTTCTTCCTCAAACTTCTGATAACTCCAGCCCAGCTGGTCCATGAAATCAATACGGGCTTCCTCCATCCATCTCACGTAATTTGAGTGGTGTGTAACCCCCATACGGTCGGTTTCATAATATTTGACGACATGTAAATATTTCTCCATGACATTCTCCCGCCAAGAGTTTTTGCGCAGAACAGCCTGCAGAGCCTCATTCTGCTGAAAGTACTCCATCGTGATCCCGCATTCGCCGATGCTTCTGGCTTTTTGGGGTTCTACGCCTTTTTTATAATCCGCGTGGTAATCAGAACCGCCGGAAATGACGGCAACACGGTCTGCATAACGCTCGCGGACGATCCGTTCGATCTGTTTCTGTGTCAAGGTTCCTCCATAGCTGGTCTTTTCGTAGCTATAGCAGGCCTCGATCCCGTCCAGCCCTGCCGCAGATCTCCAACTGATGTTTTCCGGCAAAATCCAGAGCAGCCCTGTCCACGCCGCTCTGCCTGCCGCTGCGGATCCTTTTCATCTTATGTATGATCAGTCTTTCCATCTTATGTTGGCTGTCCCGCCCCTGTCCTGCGCTTAGCGCACAAACGGTGCGCGGTATTCCGCGCTGTTTTCCCTGATTTCTTTCTCCCCGTCGATATACGGCTGATAAATGCTCTCGATCCTGCCTCCTCCGCGGTTGTCACAGCCGGAGCAGAATTCACAGTCGATCCCACAGGCACCCCACAGTGCCTGATGTACAATCCGAATACAATCTTCGCGCGTTGTGTCTTTAATCAACAGCGATTTCATCAATCACACTTTCTCATAGGCACGCCGCGGATAATTATCCTCTTCTACAAAAATCGTGCCGCAGTGGACAAAACCCAGCTTTCTCAACAAGCTTTGCATGACCTTGTTGTCACCGTGAGTATCCATACGCAGATGTCCGCATCGCTCATAAGCCCAGTTGATACAAAACGCACCGATGCCCTTTGCAGAATGATCACTGGCAATGCGGTGTACTACTCCATAAGAACTGCCGCCCACCCAATTTCCATCGAGGATCCGCGCATAGTTCGGTTCAATGTCCATGCCATAGTTATAGAAGAACGTGCCGACAACTTTTCCCTGGTGGACACAGACATAGCTGTTTCCCCGGGCAATGTCCTGATGGATCAAAGCCACCGGAGGCCAGTTGGTTGGTCCCCATTGATTTGGATTTCCGTGCTCCGCCATAAAAGTACGCGCAAGAGCATATATTTCCATCATCCGATCAAAATCATTCTCTGTGGCTTTCCTTATTTCCATATGTACCTCACCAGTTTTTCCAGGAGTTTTGGTGCCAGGTTTTGGTGTCTGACAACATACAATTGATAATTGTTATTCGACTATTCTTTATGGTTTCTTTATGATGTCAGGCACTTGCTCTCAATCGCCTCAATCCGCTGTGACAGCGTGGGATGAGAATACATAAGCTTCACGATCAGCGGGTGAGGGTTCAGGTTGGAGAGGGAGTCCTTGCTGAGTTTTTTGAGCGCTGAAATGAGCGCTTCCCCGTACCCTTCTCTCGCGGCAAAAGCGTCCGCTTCATACTCGTGCTTCCTGGATATCTGACACGCAACGCATTCCAGGCCTCTGGACAGCGGCCATGTCAGCATATTCAGCAGAGTCATCGCGAAATAATAATTCACGCCGGTAAAACCGAATGCCTCGAATGCCGGAAGAATGTGGAAGATGATCCCCATCATGACGATCGTCAGGACGGTCTGAGCCAGGGAAAATGGAAGCGATTTCAAAATATGCCTGTACTTTGCGTGGGCAAATTCATGGGCAAAGACCGCGACGATCTGCTCCTTGTCATAGTCTTCAACGAGATTATCATCCA
The DNA here is from genome assembly GCA_030533125.1 of Eubacteriales bacterium. Taxonomy (GTDB): domain Bacteria; phylum Bacillota; class Clostridia; order Lachnospirales; family Lachnospiraceae; genus CAG-791. Next base: position 3,577 of record JAUNJS010000201.1, read on the forward strand.
GAGAGATCGTCTTCTTTTTTGTAATCCCCGTGCAAAAGGCATTTGCCTTTGTCGTTCTCCTGCTCGCGTCTCGCACAATAATCTTTTTGACCTGCACGCCGTATTTGTCGCACAGAGCAAGCAGGGCATCTTTCAGCTCACCATCCTCCAAGGGGACAAATTTATTGAAAATCCTCATCAGCGGAACAGCGATCATCGAAAAAACAAGCGAAATCAAAATAAAAGCCGCACAGATCAGCACAATGCCGGAATCTCCAAACCGCTCATACAGGAACATGATCAGAGAGATCAGAGCGAACATCAGCACCGTCGAAATCACCCATGACTTGATCATATCAAGGATAAAGGTTTTCAGGGTTGTCTTGTTCATCCCGTATTTTTCTTCAATGACAAAAGTGTCGTAATACTGGAAAGGGATGGAAACAAGTGTGGTAATCATTGAAAAAAGCACAATCGCGCAGAAATACTGCAGGTATACCGGCTTTCCCTCAAACATCCTGAACACGAAAGCATGCAGGCTGAACACCAGCATCACAAGGCTCACCAGGAAGGAAACTGCCTGCATCAGGATCCCCAGCCTTTTATTGTCTTTGTGATAAGAGATCCATTTCTCGTATTCTTCTTTGTTATAGACATCCCGCACATTCTCAGGGACAGCGGCGTTCATGTGTTTCGTGTCGAGATAATCCAGATACCAGTCGAATGCTTCATTCAGGATGAAAGACAGGATCAGGATGGTTTTTATAGTCTGCAGGGTCATTTTGTCCTCTCTTGTGGTGCCTGGCACCACTGTCCAGGTGCCTATTTGCGTTAGAAGCAGCGAAAATATTACAAAATCACCGCTTTCTGACATAGCAAATCTCCCCTGGTTTTAGGGTGTCAGGCACTTATTGGCTTTGTCTAAAAAAGAATTATATATGCATGGATAGCATGAACACAACTATTATTTCATCTCATCTGACAGCCGATGCAGCCCGCTCCTGTCAATCATCCCCTCACATCATGTCCGCCCGGCAATCCTGTAACCATTCATATTCCCCTCTTTTTCATCATACAGGCGTGAAAAAGCCGCCATACTGACGCTTATGTTCAGTACAGCGGCCTGTTTTTTGCAAGTCTGGAAAAGGCTTCTGTTTTGTAAATTAATAAAACTCTCTCCAGCCGTATTCCGTTAAAAGATTACTGATATTCTTATTACCGGCAGGGTACATGGAGTGAACCTTGAAATCACCAGTATAATTATTCAGAACCAGCCACTCAGCCAGATCATATCCGGTTTTTTCCGTTCCTAAATCATGGTCAAAATCAACGATCAGATGGTTATCTTTCGCGTTACTCTCTATGGCAGCAACAGCTTCTTCATAATCTTTCGCCCAGATACAATCTGAAAAGATGGGCTTTCTCATATTATCAATATATACGTAAAGCGGCATTAAAATCACCTCTCTTTCATTTTTATTCAGCTGCTTCCGCAACCTGCTATTCTCCTATATGTCGCATCAGCCAGCTCAAAAAAATAAACAGGTCAGGGTATTTCCCCCTGAACTCTGTGTATATTACCATCAGGAAACGGATTAAAAAATACGATTCGGGACAGCTTTCATAAAAAAAAGACATAAAAAAGGGCAGGTATTTGGTCTTTTTTGACCTATCCTGCCCTAAATGCCATGATTTCCGGTATAATGACGCCCTTCCGATATGATTATCGGGACTGCCGTGACTGCTGTCACGCACTTTTTTCTAAACTGCAATACACTACCGCCGCGTATTTTTAATGGTAAATATAAATCCGAAAAGGAAAACCAGAATAATTCCGACAGTTTTGAAGACTGAAGGGGCAAGCAGAAAATAGCCCAGAATGTAACAGCAAATGAATGCAGCAATCAACAGCAAATTGAATTTCACAATGACCTCCTCCAAGATGTTCATGTTTCATGTTAATGATCGTCTTCATGCCCGTACATGACACTCGTAAAAATTCTTTGCACCTTCTCAAAACTCAAAGCTTACAAACTCAAAACGCCTTCAGCTCAAAACGCCTTCAGGACTCCCTCAAGAATCTCCAGAGTCACTTCATATGCATTCCCGCACTCGCTGGCCCTGGGGCCTCCAATACAGAGGTCAAGGTTATCCGGCAGGCTTTGCAGCCATGCGATGATCTCCGGAATATCCTCTGTCCCACAGGCAGTGAGCATCGGTTTATGGAGCGATCTGCCTTCCTCGATCCCGACCAGCGTGCCTCCGGACTCCCCGGAGCCCTCGGGAATGATCGTCAGGATCGCGTCCGCATCGCGCATATTCCAGAGGGTTCTCTGGGTTGTTCCTTCCGACGGCGTCTCCCGGAGTTCGGGATAGTTCGCGAGGATTCCGGGCGGAACCGGTTCATCCTCCGCCCAGCCGCCCTTCGGGCACCAGCCGCAGATCTCCAGCTGAAATTTCCTGGCAGCATCCAGAGCGGCTCTGTCCACGCCGCTCTGCCCGCCGCTGCGGATCCTTTTAATCTTCTGCATCATGAGTTTTTCCTGATATTTCTTCTCCGTTCAGCGGATTCCATTATTCTCCGGACACAGGCATCAGCATCAGCCTGTTATCTTTATTATAGCTGTTTTCAGGTATAACTGTATTATA
>JAUNJS010000576.1 GCA_030533125.1 Eubacteriales bacterium
GCGGGGCTGTCGTTGAATCACAGAGAACGGAGAGCACGGGAAAAACAGGCGGAATGGATTTTTCCGCCGGAGAAAATACAGGCTGATTGGGAGCGGAGCCCGGAAAAACAGGGGGTGTGGTCATGGCTTATGAATTACAATTTCCTGCCAGGATAAAAAAGAGGATTGAGAGCGGCAGGATCATAGAGCAGAAGATCTGGAGCTTTATCCGGGAACTGAACTCCTTTGATGAGGAGCATCTGGACGCGCCTGCGCTGATTGACGGCTGCAGAGAGTACACGTACAGACAGATGTTCCGGAAATGGGACGAATACGCGGAGGTTTTTTCGGCGCTTAATATCACCGGGAAAAACAGCTCCAGGGCAGGCCTTCTGCCGGATTATTCTTCCGGGGCGGTCTTTTCTCTGTATGCGCTGAACATGACGGGCGTTTCCGTGTCCGTGATTCATTATATGGACCTTCTGGATACAGAACGATGGGACAGGATGATTGAAAAGGAGGGGATTACCGACCTGGTATTGTGCGACAGGCATCTCACACCGGAGTTGCTGGCGAGGGTCGCCGGCACAAAGGAAAGGTGCGGTCTGCGGAATATCATCGTCCTGCACGACGCGGGGACGAACCGGTTCGAGCCGCGGGGCGCCGGCGCGCGGTCCGGGGCGCGGTACGGGAAACTGAAGCAGGTCAAAGGGGTCCTGTTTATGAAAGACCTCCTGCGGCAATATGAGGCATATCCCGTTGTACAGGCGAGAAAGACATCCAGGAACGACGCAGTGATCCTGCACACATCGGGCACCACAAACGGCATTCATAAGCCCGTGCCGCTGTCGGACCGGGGATTTAATGAATCCGCCGCGAGGCTGCTTCGTTCCGAAAGCCTGCAGTCCTTTGAAAAGCCGGTGGCCACAGTGCTGCTGCTTGACATGACGGCCTCTTTTTCCATTCTTGACATGCTCCACCACCCCTTCGCTTTCGGCGGCAGCGTCCTGATTGTTCCGGACGGCGGCCTGAATCCGAAGATGCCTTTTTATATCGCTGAAAACAAAATCACCGTCCTGTTCGCGGGATCGGCTTTTCTGGACATCCTGTCCAGGCTGCGCGTGCGTATTGATCTGTCGAATCTCGAACAGGTTTATGTCGGAGGAACCTACACTTCCGCGGATGTTAAAAAGAGGTGTAACGCTTACCTGAAGAAAAACGGCTCCAAAGCCAGGATTTCGATCGGGTACGGCGCGACGGAAACCGGAAGCTCCTGTATACTGGCACCCCCGGACCGGGACGATGACGCCATCGGATATCCTCTTCCGGGAGTCAGGGTGAAGATTTTCAACGAAGCGGAAGAGAAATATTATGATTTGGAGGACGGCCCGGGAACCGGCGTCCTTCTGATTTCCTCCCCCTCCGTGAGTTCCGGCGCGTTCAACGGAACCACGTTTTTCGAGCTGGAGGAAATCGACGGGGAAAAGTACTATAACACGTATGATCTTGTCACCGTCCACGAAGACGGAAGCATGAGCTGCGTCGGCAGGATGAACAAATTCTTCGTCAACAATGAGGGGGTGCGTTTCGACGCCGGTCTTGTGGAGACAGCGGTCGGCGCCGAGCCGAAGATCGTGCGCTGCGCGCTTGCCCCCGTGTATGAAAAGTATATGCATGACACAGTTCCTGTCTTATATGTCCAGACTTCCGAAAAGGGACTGCGGGAGACGGAGGCAGTCAGGAACGCTCTCTGCAATGTATTTATCCGGGACAATAAGATCGCGGAGACGAATCTCCCGGGACAGTGCGTGATCACTGATCAGATCCCCCTGAACGAAGCGGGGAAGGTTGATGTCACCCGGATCCTGAAGGGAGAGGGACAGGGACAGAAATATTCCATCAGACAGGTAAAACGAGGAGGCAGAGTCGTTGGCCTCAGGCTGAAACCGGCCATAGAAGGCATAAACGCGTTTGACAATGTGCCGGACGAGCTGCGCTATGAAGGGAACCTCGCGAAGA
>JAUNJS010000202.1 GCA_030533125.1 Eubacteriales bacterium
ATTTTCATTCAGGGAACCTATCAGGCTTCCCTTATGGTGAATCCGCTGTATGTGATCAACTTCTTTCTGAGCGGGATCCCTATGGGGTTCGTCATCACCTGGGTTTATCTCGCAAGTGACCGTTCAATATTAGCCTGTATGATCTTCCATTTTTTTGTAAATTTCCTGCAGGAGAAGATCGCAATGACACAGGAAACAAAATGTGTGGAGACGATAGTGATAACGCTCGTCACGGTGATAATAGTTATTGTTAAAAAGGATATGTTCTTTGAAACGCGACATGTCGGAAGGCTGCTTGCGTACAGCACAGAGAACAGGAATTGAATGGAAGTACTGCGTAAATCCCAGTATTTATAAGCAAGGATGGTGGACATGGTTACTATTTCATTCCGCGGGGTATCCGTATGTATGGGCGATGACGCCGGAAATGGTGAATATACAATTGCTCTGCAAGACAACGCAACGCTCGGAGAACTGCTGCATGTCATTTTGCACGGGGGAAGCGGAAACGATTGGCCGATTCCCTATACCGGCGCAAACAGCTCCTGGGTAATTCATTCCAATATCGGCGATCTTGCCAGGATATTCACCGACAGCAACGGTGAATGGCATATTACCGACTATTGTTGTGACGAACAGACACCACTGAAGGAGCTCGGAATCACATGGACTTTCGGTGGCAGAAATTAAGAAGACGTTAACAGAATGAAGAGATTGCCCGATCAGGCAGAATGCGGACGGCAAAAGAGCAGTGCAATGGCACAGAGGATCCTGATACCTGTGATTATATCTGCCATGTTACATGGGTGTCCCTACTTCAATCAGATTGCCGTCATTGTCTAGAAGCATATCCAGACCGAACAGGTCATGGTAAAACTGCCGGGATTTTTCAATGTCTTTTACAACAATCAGGACGTTCTTCAGCTTCATAAGAACCCTCTCTGCACGATTGCTTCATCGCTTGTGATTGGTCTTGTTATATTTGGCGATCTTCTTAAACTTCTTTTCCTTAGCCGCAAGATACCCTTCGGCATTTGCAGAATAGGCATTTTCAGCTCTCAGCTTCTGCCACGACAGGAACCTGGCCTCGGACAATTCTCCCCGGCCCAGCGCTGCCCGGACGGCGCAGCCCGGCTCTGACCCATGGGAACAGTCATTGAAACGGCATTTCAAGGCAAGTTCTTCGATATCGGCAAATGCACCGGAAATTCCCTCTCCGGCATCCCACATACCCAGTTCTCGCATGCCGGGCGTGTCGATTACGCACGCGCCGCAGGGAAGATCGATCAGTTCCCTGTGCGTGGTGGTATGCCTTCCTCTGTCGTCATCCCGCAGGCCGTTTGTTTTCAGCCTGTCCTCGCCGAGCAAAGCATTGATCAATGTCGACTTTCCTACGCCGGAAGACCCGACAAAGGCAAGCGTTTTCCCTTCCGTCAGGTAAGGTTCGATTGCCCTGCATCCGCCGCTCTCCATCACGGAGACCGTGATGATATCGACTCCCATTGCAACAGCTTCCACCATGGCAATCTTTTCAGGCAAATCGCGGCAGAGGTCGGCTTTCGTCAGCAGAACGACTGGTGTCGCGCCGCTGTCCCAGGCAACAGCGAGATAGCGTTCCAGCCGGCGCAGATTAAAATCATTGTTCAGCGCCATGCAGAGGAAAACAGTATCGACATTCGCGGCAACAGCCTGTTCCGTCTTTGTACTGCCGGCCGCCTTGCGGACGAAAATACTCTTCCTCGGCAGCACCATGTGAATCACCGCTGTATCGGTTCCGTTCAGCTCCGCCATCATATAATCGCCGACAACAGGATAGTCAGACACGGTTTCCGCATCATACTGAAACCTGCCCGATACCCGTGCCTGCTGCGTCCCTGTCGGGCTGATGATCCGGTACAGACCCTTTTCCTGAAGGACAATCCGGCAACAGGAAAGATCCGGGTATTCCTTACAAAAAACTTCATATCGCTGAGGGATAGTTTTCAGGTATATATCATTCATATTGTTACTTTTCTCTCCTGCCTGAGCAGAATCCATGTTGTAGCTGCGCATCAATGATTCTATACCGATGTCCCCCTTGCCTGTCAATAGATTTTTTGTAAAGGGCTTTTCATGTTATACCGTTTATACAATTAGTGCCTGGTTTATTTCAAGCGATCATCAATGGTACGAACAATTACCGAAGCACAATGAGACAATTTGACTTTGCATTTTCCAATACATTTCTATGCGTTATTATGTTTGATGAATCAGGCTGGCTTCACGAGAACTCCATGGTAAAGAAAAAGGATCATCCTGGACCAGGGACGGTCAGGGGAGAATAGTTATGGTTTTAATCAAAGAATACCGTATGTGAAGCCTCACACGACTTAAGTCGCGTGCTTCCTACTGCCTGCCTTGCGGCAGGTTCCCCTTTCGGGGTTCGGACTGCCTTTCCACCATACAGCCTGAGTTCAGCGGGATGGTTCGGACATCTGCAAGTATTGTATATGCACTAAGAGTGATTTGGCACCATTAACTTGTTCATTAACAAGAGGCATCAAATCTTGGATCGACTGTTCGATGAGTAAAGGCAGGGAAAAATGGGCTATTGTATGTGGGCCAGTATGAATGCGGCCAATCGGATTTATCACGATACAGAATGGGGTATTCCCGTTCACGACGACCGGTATGTTCGAGCATTTGTTTCTGGAGTGTATGCAGTGCGGTCTTTCCTGGGATTTGATGCTGAAGAAACGGGAGATCTTCCGCTCCTGTTTTGCCGGGTTTGATTACGACCGGATTGCTGCATTTACCGAGGAGGATGTTGAGCGGATCATGAATACAGAGGGTATGATCCGCTCACCCCGCAAAATCCGTGCCGTGATATACAATGCCCGGTGTTTCCAGAAAATACAGGACGAATTTGGCTCCTTCTGTGAATATATCTGGGGCTTTTCCGACGGGAAAACCATTTTGTACCAGGGACATGACACCGGCAGGATTCCTGTCAGCAACGGTCTTTCGGAAAAGATCAGCAAGGATCTGAAAAAGCGAGGGTTCAAATACGTCGGGCCGGTGACGATCTATTCACATTTGCAGGCCTGCGGGATCATAAACGATCACGACAAGGACTGTGACTGCTATCATAAGATCAATGCTCAAAATCCGACTATCCGAAAGCGAAGAAATGCAGAAAAATACTGAGAAACCCGGGACATCCGGTATCATTACAAAAAGAGGACATCATGAAACAGGAAACGATTGAAAGGATCCGGAAGTTTGTATCGGATCGTGAGTGGGAACCTTATCATACGCCGTCGAACCTCGCGAAGTCTATTTCCATTGAGGCGAATGAGCTGCTGGAGTGCTTCCAGTGGAGCGATACGGAGTATGATATCGAGCATGTGAAGGAAGAGTTGGCGGATGTGATGGTCTACTGCCGGAACCTGCTGGATGAGCTGGGGCTGGATGAAGATGAAATCATCAATGCCAAGATGGATCAGAATGAAGCCAAGTATCCGGTAGAGAAGGCCAGAGGAAGCGCGAAGAAGTATTACGAGTTAAAGGAGACACCGTGAGGATTATCATTTCCCCGGCAAAGCAGATGCGGGTAGATACGGATTCCTTTCTCTGTACTGAACTGCCGGTGTTCATGGAGAAGACGGAGATCCTGAAAAACTGGATCAGCAGCCGGACCTATGATCAGCAAAAAGCGCTCTGGGCCTGCAATGACAAGATCGCCAGACAGAATTCCGAACGGTTTGCAGAGATGGATCTTGGGAAAAACCTTACACCTGCCCTGCTTGCATATGACGGCATCCAATACACCTATATGGCGCCGGCGGTATTTGAGGATGGACAGTTCGACTATGTACAGGAGCATCTGCGGATTCTGTCCGGGTTTTATGGTGTGGTAAAACCAATGGACGGTGTGGTGCCTTACCGCCTGGAGATGCAGGCGAAGGCAGCGGTTGCCGGACACAAGAATCTATACGAATTCTGGGGCGATGATCTGTACCGGGAAGCCATGGATGACAGCCGGGTTCTCATTAACCTGGCTTCCAAAGAGTACTCCAAATGTATTGAGAAATACCTGCAGCCGGAAGACCGCTATATTACCTGTATTTTTGGTGAGCCGGAAGGCGGGAAGATTGTTCAGAAGGGAGTCTATGCCAAGATGGCCAGGGGCGAAATGGTGCGGTTTATGGCCGGAATTCATGCCGAAGAACCGGAACAGATAAAAGGGTTCAGCTGGAGCGGATATCGTTTTGATGACGGGCGTTCTTCCGATACAGAGTATGTTTTCATTAGAACGGAAATACCGGGCAAAACAAAACATAGATTGTAGATAATGAAAGAGATATAAATAGCGGCAATGGCTTTCAGACTGCATGCACCTTGGGTGCACAGTCTCAAAGAAAAAAGGATGATTGTAAAAAGCCTCGTTGCAAAGCTGCAGAATAAATTTCATGTTTCCGCAGCGGAGATTGATGAGCAGGATACCCATCAGATTATTGTGACCGGCGTGGCGGCGATTGTCCCGCATAACGCGATGGCAGACAGCCTGATGGAGGAGATATCTCTGTTCGTGGAGGAGAATACGGAGGATGGTTTCCTCTTCTATCTCTCAGAAAATAAAGTCTGGCTGACGAAGACAGTACCTGCCGAGTATTTAAGCAAAATGGAGTGAGCAGCATGATCAAACCGATTGTGAAAGACATACTCTTCCTTGGACAGAGATCGGCGGTGCCGTGAAATTTTATCGGGAACTGTCAGACAATAGATAAATGGATGGAGCCGGCAATAGATGTGAGAATCAGAAAACTCAGGGAAAACGAAACAGAGCTGCTGAAGGAATTCCTGTATGAGGCAGTCTTTATTCCTGAAGGTGTGGAGCCGCCGGACAGATCGATTATTGAGGCGCCGGAGCTTTCTTTGTACTACGAGGACTTTGGAAATGGTCCGGCTGACAATTGCCTCGTGGCGGAAGTAGACGGCAAGGTTGTCGGCGCTGTCTGGACACGGATCATGAACGACTACGGCCATGTGGATGGCGGGACTCCTTCCTTCGCAATTTCGCTATATAGGGAATACCGAGGTCAGGGCACCGGAACTGTTTTGATGCGAAAGATGCTGGAACTTCTGAAGAGTCAGGGATGGAAAAAGGCCTCGCTTGCTGTACAGAAGGCGAACTATGCAGTAAGGATGTATAAGACAGTCGGTTTCAAAACAGTCGATGAAAATGCCGAAGAATATATTATGGTGTGTAACTTATGAATTTTGGATTTTCCTATGTGGGGCTGATCTATCTTGTCATGCTGATGCTGCCTAACATCATATGGACAAAGAATCAGCCGAAGGATTATGAGAAATACGTCGGTAACGAAAACAAGGTGTTGGTGGCGTTTGAGTGGGACGGGTGAAGGTCCATGCCGAGTTCGACGGGATCGCCTATGACGGCAGCATCGTCAACATGGGTGTGAAGGACGAGGCCGGGAACGTGTGTTATGTGATCGGGCTTCTGAAGTCAATCAGGAATCAACTGAACAAAGGCGATGGGGACAGCGTGCATGTTGTGATTCGGGAGAGGGAGTAAAAGCAATGTGGAAATGCCCAAGTGCGAACGCATATTCAAAAATGAGAACCAAAGCCATTACTGTGGAAAGGCTCCGACAACCGCTGATGAGTACATCCTTGCACAAAACGAGGGAATCCGAATCCAGCTTCAAAGCGTGCGGATAGTCCTCAAAGACAGGCTTCCGGATGATCCCTTTACTGACTGCCCCCTTTCAGGGGACTTTTTGTTTTTTAAAATTGAAGGCTATGTTTTCAATTGCTGGACTGAAGCTGGTACATCTATGAGGACGGACACAGTATTAGAGGATGGATACGGAAACAGCAGGGTGCTTAAAGCACACTTTACAGCAAGTGAAACAACATAGAAGAGACAGCGACAAATCTGGCTTTACGGAGGACCGGATATTGTATGAGACAGTTTCACTCAGAGCGCGACAGGCATAAATTCTATAACGGTCTCAGCGAGGAACAGAAATACGATGCGTTGTGCGAACTATTATTTGATTCTGACAGCGTCGTATTTCTTGGCGGCGCCGGGGTCTCTACGGAAAGCGGCATCCCGGATTTCCGGAGTAAAAACGGCCTGTACAAAAAAACCGAGAGCCGCTTCAGGCGCT
>JAUNJS010000203.1 GCA_030533125.1 Eubacteriales bacterium
GATTGTGCCGGATACTGATGAAATGGGTTGGCATGCGTAAGTCTGCCCCGTAAACGAAGTCCGTTCACGATTGTGCCGGATTCTGATGAAATGGGCTGGCACGCGTAAGTCTGCCCCGTAAATGAGCGTAGACGAGGGGTAAACGGGGGGTGAGCGCTCTTCTCCACGTTAGGATTGTCAAACCATCAAAAAAAAAGTATACTGTTGTTGGGTCGGGAAATGAGCGATTTCGTGTGGCACTACAATGATTTCCGGACAGGCTGCGAATCATTGATTTGATGAATAGTAGATTACGGGGGCATTATGGGTAAGATTGCATCAGATTTTTACAACAGGTTTTACAGGATCGATACGATGGAAAGTCCCTTCAGCGCGGGGGAACTCCTGCGGATGGCATCACTGGATGTACAGGAGGAATACGCAGGATGGCTGGAAGACGATTCTTCCGAGGATTATATTCCCGGGGACATGCTTCTGGCGCTGATCCGTGACCGCGCGTTTTTTGCGGAGGTCCTGCGCATGCGGGATGCGGGGGAGTATGTTGTTCTGAGCGGTGTCACCCTTGGAATCACTACGGAGCACATCGAGAAAATGGGCATCACGCCGGAAGATGTCGCGGAAAACATTGCTTACTTCTTTGAAAACGAAGACCATGTGGTTCCTGTTCTCAGAAGCGCGATGGCAGGGAGCCCCGCGGAGGTCTCCGGACTCTGTATTTTTGCCAACGGATGGCTCGGGGTTGAGACGGAATGCGCCGTCGAATCCGCGTGGAACGGGGAAGAGGAAGAAGATGAGAGCGCGGGCATGAATGAGGAATTCGAGCCCTCCACCAGCTACATCTTTTCCAATGACGGAGAGCTGGTTGCGACGCCCGATCTTCATTATGACATTGATTCATGGATGGATTTTGTCGACCTGTTTTCCGCGATTCATGAAGAGGCCAGCGCGGTCGAGGATGAATTCGCCGCGGCACAGGACGATGAATACGGCAGCGAGTATATCGTCTATTCAAAAGAAGTCGAGGAAGCGATTCAGGAGGGACGTCCCGTCGTCGTGATTGAGAGCGCTGCAACCTTCGCGGGCATGATCTATCCCGGTATCTCGGATTTTGCTTTCCGCATGCGCAACACGATCCGGGAATGCGGCGCGACGCCCGCGTTTACCGCCATAATCAACGGGCAGATCCATATCGGCCTGACGGACGACGAGGTCCGGTACCTCGAGACAAAGCGTGGGTCGATCCACAAGGCATCGGCGCGGGACATTCCGATCCTGCTGGCGATGAAAGCGGACGGCGTTATGACCATCGCGGCAGCGGTACAGGTCGCCTCCATGGTCGGCCTCTATGTTGCCTGCGGAAGCGGCATCGGCGGCGCGCAGATCGGCGCGGAGAAGACGATGGATATCTCCACAGACCTTCAGTCCCTTGCCAAAAATACGGTTATGGTCGTCTGTTCCGGAACCAAGCCGATCCTGGACCTGAACCTGACGATGGAATATCTCGAGACCGCGGGCGTTCCGGTTATCGGCTACAAGACAGACCGCATGCCGGAATACATGGTGCGCGGCAGCGGATTCCGCCTCACATATCGTATGAATACAGCGCGTGAACTTGCGGAAGTCATGAAGATCAAGGCCAAGATGGGGATTCCCGGAGGCGTTCTGGTCGTCAACCCCGTCCCAAAGGATTATGAGCTTGATCCGGAAAAAACAAGGCACGCTGTTGACGCGGCCATGGACGACGCGAACAAGATCAATGTCCGCGGCAAAGCGATCACCGGCTATATGATGGGCAGAATCAAGGAGTATCTGGGCTCTGAGAGTGTTGAATCCCAGAAAGCGTTCCTGATCAACAACGCGAAGCTCGCCGCCAGGATTGCAGCGGAGATCAGAAAATAAAGACCATATGGGCATGGACTTTTGCAGATCGGTCTTATTACCCCGGTCATAATTCTGATCCGGTGATCATGATATTTCGTCCTTGATTCTTAAGTCCTGTTTCTGTTATTTTTACTTGACAGTGAAAAGTTTGAGGGTAGAGTCATGCCACATCGTCCCTGACGGTGTCTGACTTCCTCAATTGCTTGTCTCTAATAAATTGCGTTACGAAGGAATCCGGGTGTTTTAGAAACATCAAAAAAATGTTTCTGCGCAGATAGCTCATAACAGTTGCCTCTGAGTCGCCGTTCTTTGAAGGCGTCCGCAGGTAACGTCCTTTTTTCATCGTTCCGTCAGTGCATTTGAGGGACATCATCTGAAGAATGCCCATGGCGATGGATGCAAACAGGACAAAGCTTTCTGTTGCCTTTATTGCCTTGAGGATCCGTTCCTGGTCATGCTCGTTGGAAACATGGGCAAGAGGATCATGGTCTTTACGTTTTGCAAAGTGATTTAACCGCGGCATATGCTTTGTCCAAAAATGGCAGCGGAATCCGCCGGCCTGCTGCTTGAACTCTCGGAACAAACGTTCGATATTAAAACGGAATCCGTACAGCTCGGCAATGCGGATCGGATCGACCGTCAGATCCGTGCAGGCGAAGATGCACTTTTTCCCATCATATTTGATGAAGACGAACCGCAGTTCCCGGTACAGCTTCCGGCCCCAAAGAAGATCCGCATAGAAATAGGAGACCTTTTTGTACTCGCCATAAATCAAAGCATTGGCGCTTCTGTACCGGCTGTCATCATTCAGGAGATCCGAGAGTTTTACAGGATCCCCTTTCACAGCCGTCCGGCCCCTCTTCCCTGGTGCTCTGGGGGCAGGCTTCGTGTAGGCAGCATAACCGGCTTTTACCCTCGCTATAATAGAGACATGCGCAGGAGCGCCATGTTCGTTCCCATGTTCCTTATCATATGCCCTGTTCAGTTCATCCAGCCTGGCCAGTGCGGAAGTGGTCAGAAAATACCGGTCCAGCAGGAGGAAGGAACGTCCAAGTACCCGTGAAGCCTCAAAAGCGTTTTCAATCACCTGGACGATATGGCTTTCCGGGGATACATCCGCCCCATCCCATGTAGATGCCGCCTTCAGCCCGTCCTGGATGTTGATCTTCAGCGGGATGCAGAAGTGGCGGTCCAGGGTGCCGGCCAAAACGCCGACCGCGCCGAACATGTGGCCGAAAATATACTGCGGCTTTGAACTGTCCTCGGATTCCTGCACCAGTTTTTTGACACCGGGCATGCGGCAGCCTTCCTTGGACTGCTTCACCCCGTCGCCAGCCAGGATGACCCGGCCCTTGATTTTCAGGAGCGGGGCAGACTTAAGCAGGACGTGGTACCACTTGTTCCGGACATCCCCCGCCTCCCATGCGTCGGACCGGAAGAAGTTGATCAGGGATTCATATCCTCCCGGAGCCAGCGAAAGGTCGCGAATGATGGAAGTGACCCCGAGCTGGTCCGGGCGCAGCATAAATCCGACGACGGCGACAACAAACCAGCGGAAGGTCGCTTTTCTGGAAAAACAGGGGCGGAATTCCACAAGTATTTTTTCAAGCAGGCTGAACACGCGGCATTGTTTACTGGCTTTGGGGCAGTGTCCGGAGTACCGGCAGCTGCCAATCTAAGGGTCAGGTGCTGAACTTTGCGGACAGCAGTGTAAGCTCACGGAGGATCGTTTCCTTTTCCTCCTGGAGACGGGCGACCTGCTGCTCCAGTTCTAAGATCCGTGCGTCCCGCAGGCGGATCTCTTTATTAAGATCAGATGCATCCACGGGCAGGGTGGCTGGAGACCGGGAAGTCTCCTTAACGGCTGGCTCACTGTTTTTTTTCTGGTGGGTGGGAACAACTTCCCCGGTAACCGGATCGATCTTCCCTATAATCCTTCGATGGGATCTGGGCTGCTTCTTCTCCTTGTCCCAATAGGATTCCGATTCGATAACGTACGTGATGCCCGTTTTCTTATTTGTTTGTCTGATAATAGCCAAGTAAACCTCCTCCTCATAGTGTTAATTATAACATATCACTATGTATTTGCAAATAGCACTATGATAAATTTTACTATGTTTTTTTCACTAAGGTTAGTATACCATGCTGGCTAAATCAGGGACAAACAAGCAAACGATTTATGAATTATAAAACTCACCGCCGGTGCGGCAGCGAAGCCGCGACCGGGCGCGACCGGGCGGGGGTGGGAACCGCGAACCAGACTAAAGACAACTGTTCCGGGGGTGGGAGCACGGTCGCGGCGGAGCGAGGAGGAAGCTAACAAGCTGATACAATAGCACCATTAAACCGTGTTTTTAAAACTTTTTGCAAAGAGAACTTTTCACTGTCAAGTATGGTAACACGCCTGTTTGTCAGAATGTATGTTTCGGCTCCGTTTCCCCGAAAGAATATAAAGAGTGGCAAATTCATCTTACCGCGCACAAGAAATTGAAGAAAAAATCTCCCGCGACCATGTGCAGTTCCTTGTCGGGGAACGCGAAGAATGCGTCGTCCGCCTCACCGAAAAAGGAAAACAGCTGTATCGCCAGATCCAGTGTATGAAGCCCCTTGCCTCCTCTGTCGACGAGGACGGCAACTACCATTTTGAGTGCTCCGCCTTCCAGATTCTTCCAGTACTTTTTCAGATTCAGCGAAAACGCCCGAATCCTGGAACCGGCCTCCCTGCGGAAGCAAATCTTTGAAGAATACAAAAAAGCTTACGAGGCATATCTCTGAAAAGGCCCTCGGCGGTTACGCAATAATGAAAAACAGCCCGAGCGATCCGACATCGCACGGGCTGTTATTATCATAAAGCTGTCTTTTTTCCCCGTTTATTCGATGATCCTGCGGAACAGCCTTTGTCAGCCGGACTCACCCTTTCTGTATGGAAACAGACATAAGGGCCTTCTGCAGCGACAAGATTATCATTCTACAGCTTTCTGCGCCGGAAAATACCATTCGGGAACAAAACAGAAAGGCTTTTCTGTCATTAGGATGGTGAATATGTTTTCTTCCCATATGAATGTGAACTTGCTGCCGTCGTATTGATAAAGGATATTCAGTTTCCCGTCCTCTTCGGTGCTTCCATGGCTCGTAAGTCCGATGTCTTCAAGTTCTGCCTGATATTCCAGCAATTCGTCTTTTGTTACTCCGGCAATCGTAATCTTAACGCCATCCGGGACTCTTTCCAGCGCAGTGCCCGGATCCGGTGCTTTGACCACTTTACCATCTTCTTTCCAATAATAATAAATTTCTTCGTTTTCATACCACAACGGATAAGAAAGAGTAAGAGGCAAATCGGATATTTCCATAAGATTTGCTCCGATCGCGGCATAATCTTCTTTTTCAAGAAGTTCTTTCAATTCGTTCCGTCTGTTTTTGCGAGCGCCGATAATTCTGGTTCTGTCGAGAAGAAGCTTTTCAATCTGGTCAAGAAGGACTGTAGTTTCTTCTTCGATCTTTTCAGGGCTTTTCAGGACGGATGCCTGACACGCGCGGGTCATCGGGCAATACCTGTCCATCAGACCGCAGAATTCAGCGGTTCGCTCGTCATCATTGAGAGAGGCAAGGACCCAGTCCGCTGTGTTGGCAAGATACTGTATATCGCAGGCAGTCAGCTCCCTGAGCACAGCGGCATGCTGCATGCAGAGTTCCCATTGATCCTTAAGAAATACATCATCCATGATGCCATCCTGTAGATTAATGCAGGTGTTGTTCATCGTTGTCTGTTCATCTTTAAAGGCATCCTCAAGAGTCTCTATCAAACTCACATCAATACCGCGGCGCATCAATTCCGACTGGTCTTCGCGGGAAGTCTGGAATTCGGGGAGACGGTAATTTGAAATATGAAGCCTTGTAATTGCGAGGCTGGCTCTGGCAAACTGCAGATTCTCCCATGTTTTATTCTCATCAAATCTTTCGAAGTGATCAAGAACCCATAGAAGATCTCTGTACATCGTCTCACACTGGTATATATAGTTCGCCAGGTCATTGAGCATTCTGTCTTCTGCTGTGCTTCCTTTCCCGGACTCCCCGGAAGATGCTGTCTGTGTCCCGGGAGAGGCTTCGGACGCTGCGGAAACAGTTTTGCGCGCTTCCTGAGTGTGAACAGATGCCGCGGAGAAGACTGGTTGTCCGGTTGTAAGCAGTGTGATCGCCATAAGCATTACAAGAAGGATCCTTTTCATGATTGTGCCGCCTTTCTGTTGATTTCTACAGGGTTATTGCATCGAAAAAGAATGAACTGTTTTGATT
>JAUNJS010000023.1 GCA_030533125.1 Eubacteriales bacterium
CGTTGGATCATCCGTTGAATCATCAGCGGATGCGGGTTCCTGCCCGAGAACAGGGATGCCTCCCGCAAGCGGCCCGTCTTCCGAAGCCGCACTGTCCAGGAACTTTACATTTTCGAGAATGTTCGTTATCCCGGCATTGCTGCTCAACCTGACGGAAAACGAGTCCATGCCCGTATCAACCGTAAACCTGTAGAGGATGAGGCTGTCAATAAAATCAGCAATCCCGCTCCCGGCGGAAGATGCCCCCCGTCCATACAGGGCACCCGCTTCCGGGATAACCGCCTGGACTCCGGTACTCCCGGAGAAGAGGATGTCGTTTTCGGCACCCGCTTCCTGTCCGAAGCAGACGGTGTGTACCACGATCTCCGGGTAATCCGCGATGCGTGTTTCGGCAGCTCTGATCTCTTCGGGATCTCTGTCTGTGAGCAGGACCAGACTGGCGATGGAACCGGGGACCCAGCCGGATCCGGAATCCGCGCGCATCATCCGCGAAAGCTTCTCGAGGCTTTCGTCGATGCTCTTGTAGAAATCTGTGTCATCCCTCCATGTCAGGCTGTCAAAGGCTGTGTCCGAATCAACAAGGCTGTCAATATCTCCGTCCTCGCTGCCACGGAAGAAATAGTTCGGCTCCTCGGGTAATGCGTAGTGCTTGCGGATGCTTTCCATCAGTTCAACAGCATTTTTCAGGCCGCTTTCTTTCATAGAAGAGGACTGGTCGACCAGAAACATAAATGTAGCAGGCTCTCTGACATCAGCTTCGGTCTGCTCATCGATAGAAATCGGGGTGGCTCTTCGGCCGGATTCCTTCACCACGGCAGATTCCGGAACAGCCGGATAGCCGTTCTGGACAGGCAGCCTCTCGGGTGAAACAAACATGTATACAACCGCGTCGGATTGATCCGCGGCGGCAGACCCGTCGTAGGAGGGAGATGTATTATCCGCAGATGTGTTATCTGCATCAACGGAATCTGAATAGCCGTATGCCGAAACCAGCACCTTTTCCTCTACTTCATCATCTGCTCCCGAATAGCCGGAGGCGGCATAGACCGGCATATTGAATAACAGCAGTACCAGGATAGCGGCAATGACAGCAGGTCTTTTCACTTGTTCCTCCTTCCTGTGATCAGATCCGCCCGGCAGTCAGACGTGCAGATCTCTCTTTTTCCATAAACTCAGATCAGCTGACGATCCCCGAAAATGACTGTCGCCGATAAACCGGGTTCAGAAAATCAGAATACAAATCAAAACACTAATGAAAAAGCGGATTAAATCCGGAAACAATCCGAACCGGCGGATAATAATCCGAATCAAAACGCGAAATAAACACGGACCGGCACTCGAAACGGCGCGTGGATTTCGAGACAGGCCGCAGGACTAACTCAACATGACTGTAATAATGGACAGGTTGTCATTGCTGCCGTCCACACGGTCCATGACACGCATCAGAAGATGATATCCCCACTCCCGCGCGTTTTTTGATTTCAGATAATCCACGAGAATCTCTGTGTCGTGGAGATATTCCCAGATCCCGTCTGAACAGAGCACAAACGCGTCATCGGCAGACAAAGTGACATCATCGGGCCCTTGCGTAGGCTCATAGCGGTCATTGCTCCCGAGCGTCCGGAGCAGACGGGACTGGTCGTCGTCGCTATTGATCTGAAAGCGCGTGATCTCTCCGGCGAGATATTTTTTGAAGGCGACGGAGTGGTCATCGGTGATATGAAGGATGTCATTGTGCGAGATGTAGTAGAGTCTGGAATCACCTACATGCGCCCAGCACGCTTTATCATCGTCGATTGCAAGCGCGACGGCTGTGCTCTTCATATCGCTGCCCTGCATCCGCTGCCTGGACAGGATCGCCTGATTTGCCTCAAAGAACTTTTCAGCCAGCCATTGCTTCCGCGTTTGATCCTTTTCCTGCATTGAACCGCTCCAGCCGTCGAACAGTGCCTCCCTGACGCAGCCGGAAGCCACTTCTCCGTGGGCGTGTCCGCCCAGACCGTCCGCAACCAGAAACAGTCCGTGTCCGTTTTCAATCCTGAAGGCGGCGGTATCTTCATTGTGTCCGCGGCCTCCCTGTGCCGTAAAGCTATATACATCTAAAACCATAGTATTTCTCCAATATCGAAGAGTAATCCGGCGGGAGGATCTGCTCCGGCCGGTATGCATACCGGGGAGGTTTTCTCCCCGGTGGAACCGGGAAGCACCGGCATGCCCGTTCCCCGGCATAATGCCGCGGTCAGGTCAGGCACCTGATCATGACAGCTGTGTAGTTGTCCTGCCCGCGGCGTTTCTTATTGCTGATCAGGCTGTCCATCATCGCGCACGCCTGATTCGCGTTGCGGCCGCCCGCCAGGCAGTAGAGGACTTCCTGATCTGTCAGCACATCTCCGATCCCGTCGGAGCACAGAATGATCACATCTTCGTTTTTCAGGCTGAGCGGGCGGTAGTTCATGTCTACGGCATGAATGGTTTCACTTCCGACATACTCCGTCAGAGAATGCTCCTGGGGATCATTCCTGCCTTCGTCGGGATCCGCGCTGTTGTTCCTGATCGTCTCAAGGTACAGCCTGAACCGCAGGTTCTGGGGCTCGTTCAGCCGGATGACTTCATTTTTTCTCACGAGCCAGATCGTACTGTCCCCTACACTCGCGAAGTAAAGCTTTTCCTGATACAGGATCGCCGCGACGACCGTGGAGCCGCTCTCCTGCTGATATGCCTGATACACCTGGTCGTTGGCCCGATGAATACTCTGGGCGAGCTGCATACCGAGGTGAACCTTTCTGTCATATCGCATAAAATCCGTACGGAGAACATTCAGAGCGAGCGTACTGGCTTCCTTTCCGTTCCGCAGACCGCCTATGCCGTCCGCGACTACAGCAAACAAGCCGTATTGCTTGATGAGCGTGACATCCCCCGCGTTGACAAATCCATAGGAGTCCTCCTGATAGGGGCGGCTTCCCACACCCTGAACGCAGCCGATGTTATAGCTCATTATGTGTTCATAACGTTTACTCATAACTGCCTTTCATTTCGCTGCGCGACAGCGCAGACGGCTTTGATTAATACTATCCAACAGTTTGAACGTCCTTTGGCGAATCAAACCCTCAAAGAGGCATTTTATGCGCGGGCAGCTGCATGCGCTCCGCGCATATAATACCCGGAGATCAGACATCATATAACAAATTTAATCAATTCTGGAGCGGGACATATCTTCCGAGTTCCAGGTGTAGCGATCACCGCAGAAAGGGATAAAGACAAAAGTGCTTCTGCCCATCTCGAGCATGTCATGCTCTTTCAGCCTGGCAGCCTCATAAATTGGCTCGTCATTCAGATACATTGTGTTGGTTTCCGTCTTCGGCACGATGGTAAAGGTGTTGTGCCTCATGTCATAGGAAATATTTGCCTGATGTCCGGAGATCGTATTATCTCCCTGGATCCAAGCGTCATTCTTCCTGTCCCTTCCAACGGTATTCTGTTTGCAGAAAAGCGTGTAGCTCCTGCCGCGCATTTTCCCCTTCAGGCACACGAGCCATCCGGCCACCGGAATAGTGCCTCCTTCACCGGCGCCGATCACTACCGTTCCATTGGAATCACCGGAGCCTCTGTTGTCAGGCATGGAAGGATTTTTAAACGGATCATTCGGATCGGGGTCGGGTCCGGACGGGTTGGGAAAACCTCCGTGAACAGGAATTGTCGGGGAGGATCCCCCTCCATCCAGCGGGATTGTGCTGCCCATGTCGACGAAGCCCACTGTTCCCTGCTTCTGCTGATTGTCTTTGCTGTCAAAATTGATCTCTTTTACAGGAGTGTTGCAATAAGGGCAGGATGAATAAATCCCGGGATCATAAATATGACCGTTTGCGCATTTTGTGAATGACATAGTAAGCGGACCTCCTTTTTTTGATAAATGATTGTGTGATAGATGGTTTTTGACAAACAATTTTCTGAGAAGTAAATGTGTAATGAATGATTCTGTTATGAATGATTGTGTGTTAAATGCCTGTTGACAATCCGGACGGGTTCCTGCGTCAGCGGGCGGCGTCCTCCGCCGCCGGAACAGCGGCTCACCGCCCGGGCATCTCCCGTTCGCGTTCCTCTTCTAACGCATTTCTCGTTACGTTCACGCCTTATCGAGGGCGTGAACAAGTAACGTTGCGCGCGGCGATTCCAACACGCTAAAGCGTGTCGCGCTTACGCGGCGCCGCGCGCCGTTAAACTCGGGTTTTGCGCGAAAAAGCCGCGCAAAACACCTCGAATTTCGTGGCAGCCTGAACAGTTACCATTTCTCCACTGATCGCTCCAGGTTCAGCGCTTCCCGCGCGGGCGTTCCTCTTTCCCGCGTTCCCCGCGGACCTCCGGATACCGCCTGCCGGAAAACAGGTTGATCCCGGTTCTTTTCCGCAGGAAACCGGCGATTCCCTCCGGGGCGAAGAAGATCATCAGGAGCGTGACCAGTCCGAGCATGATATTGGACCAGCCCGGATAATGCGCCAGAAACTCTCCCAGAAGGACATAGAGCACTGCGCCCGCGACAGGGCCCGTGACCGTCCCCGTGCCTCCGATGATGCAGATAAACACGGAGGAGACCGTCCATCCCGTCGAAAAACCGCTTTCCGGGTAGATCGTCCCTTTGTTGATGAAAAAGACGCTTCCCGCCAGCGCGCAGATCACTGCCGCCAGGACATAGACGCAAAGCTTCGTCCGGGTAAGATTGATCCCCGACGCCGCCGCGGCGGACGGGTCATCCCGGATTGCCATGAGTCCGAGTCCGAGCCTGGAATGGAGCACGAAGCATACGGCCAGGACCGAGAAGCAGCACACTAAAAGAGAAGCGGCGTAAATCCATCTCACCGAAGGATAGGGGACGATCCTGACGGTCATTCCGCTCCCCTGACCGACGTACTCCCAATTCAGAAAGGCCTTTTCCATTGCCTCGGCGGCGATCCATGTCGCGATGGAAAAATACATCCCCTCTGTCCTGAACAGCACGAGGGACATCAAAAGTGCGGTCAGGATCCCCGCGCCTGTTCCCATCGCGATTCCCGCCAGGGGGGAGAGCCCCATCGTGCCGGTCGCGGCCGCGACCGCGTACCCCGCGAGTCCGATATAGAGTTGCTGCCCCAGGCTGGTCATCCCGGCGAAACCGCTGAGCAGATTCCACGCCTGGCCAAGCGCGATATACAGAAAAATCTGCAGCAGATACCGCATCAGATTCGAGGGAATCAATCCGGTGACGCCCGGTAAAAGCAGGACTGCGGCAAGGACAGCGACCGCGATATATGTGCTGTATTCCCGCGGCATAAAAAGAAATCTATTTCCGGAGGATGCCCTGATTCTACTCACAGTTTTCTCCCTCTCCGCGCGGGCCGCAGGGCCATGGCAGCCAGCATGCACAGATAGCTGATCATGAGACCGTAGTTGGCGCCTCCGATCACCTGGGCGAGCCCGAAACCGATTCCCGCCAGCATCGTCCCGGGGATACTGCCCATGCCCCCGATCGCCACGACGATGAACGCGATCAGAAGATACTGCCCGCCCGAACTCGGATAAAAAGTCCATTTCATCCCGACGCAGAGGCCGGCCACTGCCGCGGTGGCCATGGAGACTCCCATCGCGACCGCGTAGACCTTCCTGACATTGATCCCCGAGAGCATCGCGGCCTGCTGATCGTCGGACACAGCCCGGATCGCCCTGCCGGTATAGGTCCGGTTCAGGAACAGAGTCAGGAAAAGCACGCTTGCGGTGCTGATCAAAAACAGCACGCAGTTCAGGACGGAAATATCGAGCCCCGCCAGATGAAATGTCGCAAGCCCGTAGGAAGAGGCCGCGTGTCTCGCGTCCGCGGAAAGGAGAAGGAGCATGCCGTCCTTCAGGATGATGGAAATGCCGAAGGTGACCAGCAGCGCGGGCTCTCCGCCCCTGTCCATCGCGGGATTGATCAGGAGAAGCTGCAGAAAAACACCTGCCAGGAACATGAACGGCACAGTGAAAACCAGGGTCAGTACCGGGTCGATCCCCAGCGCGGACGCAGTCAGCGTGGACGCGTAGGCCCCGAGGATCACAAACTCGCCGTGCGCGAGATTCGTGAGGCCGACGATCCCGAAAATCATCGCCATCCCGAGTCCGAGGAGCGCATAGACGCTGCCAAGCAGTATTCCGTTGACCAGAAGTTGTAGGATTCCCATTTTTTAATCGTCAGATAGTTTTTTGTTTATCAAAATAACAATACGCAGGAGCGCGCAGGATGGTCACATCCCGAAATAGGCGGTTTTTATTTTTTCAAAATCCGGGTCCGCGGCGGAGCCGGTCATCGTCACGGAGCCCTTGAGCATCACCGCGAAAGAATCGGCGATCTCGAGGGCCCGGCCCGTATCCTGCTCCACGAGGACGATTGTCGTGCCGTCCTCGCGGTTGATTCTGCGGATACATTCGTACAGATCCCTGATAATCACCGGGGCGAGCCCCAGGGAGATCTCATCGAACATCAGACACTTCGGACGGGACATCAGCGCGCGGCCGATCGCCACCATCTGCCGCTGTCCTCCGGACAGGGACCCCGCCGGCGCGCTCCGCCTGTCGCGAAGATCCGGGAAAAGGGAATACACCTTCTCCAGGGAATCCTTCGCGCGGGCCCGCGCGGCTTTCGGATAGCTTCCGACCAGCAGGTTGTCCTGCACGGACATTCTCGAGAAACACCGTCCGCCCTGCGGCACCAGGCACAGGCCGCGTCCGATCACTTCGTCGGCGCGCAGCCCGGTGATCTCCTCCGAGTTGAAATACACCTGCCCGGACACGGGCCTGATCAATCCCGCGGCGGTATTCAGCAGGCTGGTCTTTCCGGCGCCGTTGGTTCCGATCAGGGCAAGGATCCGCCCCGGATCAATCTGCAGGGAACAGGAATCGACGGCGATGAAATCACCGTACCGCACCTGAAGATCATTGATTTGAAGCACTGCGGTCCTCCTGTTCCGAAGCAGACCTGATTCCCAGATAGAGTTCCTCGACGACCCGGGACTGCATGACCTCCAGCGGAGCCCCGACTGCCGCGCATCTTCCGCCGGAGATGCACATCAGACGGTCCGCGCTGCGGATCATCGTCTCAATAATATGCTCGATCCAGATGATCGTGAATCCGATCTTCTTCAGCCTGCCCACAAGCGAAATGACATCCTCGACCTCTGCGGCGGTCAGCCCCGCGGCGACTTCGTCGAGCAGCAGGAGGCGGGGACGGGAAACGATGGCGCGGGCGATCTCCAGCCGTTTGCGGTCCAGGAGCGTCAGCTCCCCCGAAACCGTCTCCCGCCGGTCATACAGGCCGGTCATCCGGAGCACGTCCAGGGACGGCTCCCTTCCCATGCGCTCGGTCAGCCCTCCCCCGAATACCGCGGAGACAAGGACATTTTCGTACACGCTCATCCGGACGAAGGGACGCGGGATCTGGAATGTCCGGCCGATTCCCAGCTTGCAGCGGGCATCGACAGGAAGCGCGGAAATATCGCGTCCGTCCAGAAGGATCGAACCGGACGTCGGCCGGATCAGCCCGGTCAGGGCGTTCAGCATAGTCGTTTTTCCGCCGCCGTTCGGACCGATCACGCCGAACACCTCTCCCCGTCTGACTTCAAAGGAGAGTCCGTTCAGAACGGAAGTTCTGTCATAGCCCGCGAATACCTGGTCAAAGACAAGCATCTCGTCCATTTATCTGTTCTCCATCAGGCAGCCGCCTGTCCGCCGCGGACAGTCCCGCTGTCCCCGCCGCGCCGCGCTGCCGGGCACATTTTTCCGGCACCGGTCACCGGTCTGTCGCCGGCTGCCGGATCAAGGCGTTCCCGCCGCTCCGCGCTGCCGGGCAAAGGCGTCACCGCTGCGTCGCGTTGCCGGGTACATATTCCCCTGTGAGCCCGATTTCGGGATACAGGGTGTTGTCGATCACCTTCAGGACCAGCTGCCCGTCTTCGCGCTGCCACTGCCCTCCGCACAGAACAGTGCTCGCGTATGTCAGCCCCTTCATCTGATGATCATATTTGATATCGCCGACAATGGTCGTGACATCCAGCCCGCGGATGGCATCCCTGACCGCTTCCTTCTCCGTCGTTCCGGCGGATGTGAACGTCTGCACCGCAAGCTCGAGGGCTGCATAGGCATAGGCCGCCGGCTGCGGCATGGTGCGCCCGCCGTTATCCTCCATGTATTTTTCGTTGAGTTCGGAGGAACTGAGTCCGGTCAGCCCGGACTTGAAGGGATACGTGGGATCCCACCAGACCTGGGTCATGATTCCGTCCGCCAGGTCGCCGAGGGCGTCCACATCGCTCTGCAGCAGGCAGCATTTTCCCATTGTCACACAGTCCACCCTGACTCCCGCGCCGATGATCATGTTATATGCGTTCATGAAATCCGGAGGGATATTTGTGCCTGCGATGACGTCGATCTGCGCGGATTTGAATTTCGCCGCCACATTGCTGAAATCGGTTGTTTTGGAAGGATACTGGCCGGGGTCGACAACCTCATAGCCGTCCTCCGCCAGCCGGCGCACGAAAATGTCGTGCCAGGCGGTCCCGTCCGCGTCGTTCGCGAAGAGCAGGCCGACTTTGGCGCCGGACTTCGGCGGATGTCCGGCCTGCGTCCAGAGAGCGCGCTGGGACTCGTACACTTCATCCAGCGTATAGAAGGCGTCGCAGGTCCAGTTGAATTCATCCAGCGAATTTGCCAGCGGATCCACGGGCGACTGCGTGGCTATGCAGGGAACCTCGTAGCGCTCCGCCACCTGCGCCACGGGGATGACTGTATTGGGCGTCTGGATGGCGATCATCAGGTCGATCTGATCCTCCTCGATCAGCTTCTGTGCCATTTCCGAGCAGGTATTCTGATCCGAGGCGGAGTCATAGACAATCACCTCGAGCGTCTTCTGTTTTCCGTCAACGGTGATGGGATGTTCCTTTACATAGTCTGTGATCTGATTTACGACCCATTCACATCCCTCTCCGTTGCCGGCGAGCGCCCCGGTCGTGGGATTCACGTAGCCGATTTTGATCGTCTCCGCGGCGTCGCTCCCCCCTTTTTGAGAGCACCCGCTCAGAAGGGAAGCAACGGCCGCGGCCGTTACGACGGCCGCGAGAAAAGCCGGGAGGAAATGCCTGCCGGCATGTTTTAAGCGGCATGTTATGTCTTTGATCTTCTGCATTGTGTTCACCTGCTTAAACTTCTGTCTTCCGCGTTATTCAACAACATTTTTCTTACCGGATGTCCGGATGAACGCGCATCTGTATGAATGTGTGTCCAAATGCGCGCGTGGCCGGATGATTGCGCGCGGTTCCGCGCTCATTACACCCCATTACTCATAGAGACCGTTGTACAGGTAGGGATTCAGAGGGCCCTCCGCGTATCTCTCTCTCGGGAAGGGCAGGTAGGGGATGGAGTTGAACTGCTCACACACCTCGTCCGCCAGGAAACCGCCCATTTCCGTCAGCCGGATCACCTTTCCGGTGTCCTCCAGAAGGCCGTATTCCTCGAGCAGCCTGACCCTGGTCCGGAAAACCTCGTCGAAGTCGAATCCCGAGCGCTCTTTGAACTCTTTTTTGCGGACATCGCGGTTTTTCAGCGGAAGGACGATCGCCCAGCGGGCCTGTTCCTCTTCCGGACGCACGAGCCCGCGGTTGATCGGAAGCTTTCCGCTGTCAATCGCGTCGTAGTACTCTTTGAAATACTGCGTGTTGATGTCAAAGCGGTCGCGGTAGCTGGAGAACCCCGTGAGCCCGAAGCCGACCTGGTCGTACTGATTGCAGCACTGGTTATAGGCGTAATGAGAGAAGACCGCCCTGTTTTTCGTATAGACGCGGCGCAGGCTCTCATTGAACCCGTTTTCCTTGAGGATGTCGATCGCGATCTGCTTCATCAGCATCGTCGTTTTGAAATCGGGGATATCCAGAGGCGCCGAACCCCTGTGATACCGGTTGATGATCCCCTGAAAGTCGCCGTACGCCTGTACTTTCAGCCTGTAAATCTGGATTTCCGCCATGGGAAGCTTTACGGCTCTCTCCATGACATCGATCCAGTTGTCAATGGTCTCTCCGGGGTGTCCGTAAATAAACTCGATATTTACATCGAACCCGTATTCCAGCGCCTTGTAGACGGATTCGATCGCCTGCTCCGCGTTGTGGGGGCGGTTCATGAGCCGCAGGACATCGTCGTCGAGAGACTGGATCCCGATTGTCAGGCGCGTGATCCCGTGTTCTTTCATGATCCGGCATTTTTCCGTGCCGTCGTCTCCGATGATCGAATTGGGCCCCAGGTCAATGTTGTGCTGTCTGCACGCGCTGAAATCGACCCGCTTATCAAATTCCGTCAAAAAATGATCAAGGAGCTTCGGAGGAAGCGAGGTCGGTGTGCCTCCTCCCAGAAGGATCGAGCGAGGCCTGATTTTATCCAGGCCGAAACGACGCATGTAGATATCCATCTCCCTGATCAGATACTCGACATACTGCGTCTTTTCCTGCAGCCTTTCCCCTGTCAGACCCGGATAGTGGCAGAACGTGCAGTGCTGGATGCAGAAGGGAATATGGACGTAGATGTCCATCAGGCCGTCCGCGGGAAGCGTATAAGTCTTAAAATAGGCATCGATATCGCAGGGGTCGTACTGGGTGATCGGCGGATAGTGGACGGACGGCACAAAATCGCCGTCATCACAGATCAGCCCGAGCTTCTGATATTCCCGCACCTTTGAAAAAACATCTTCCGCGTGGGCCAGCAGTTCGTTTTTTCTTTCATTGGAAACCATGTTTAAAATGCTCCTTTCCGTTACAACTTGCGATGTCTGAGGAGCCCTTCCAGGAGGGAGGGCTTTGCCATAGGCAGAAACGCGGTTATCGCGCAGAACTGTTTCTCCGGACCGGACAGCGCCTGCAGGCGTTCCATCCATTCCTCCG
The DNA here is from genome assembly GCA_030533125.1 of Eubacteriales bacterium. Lineage (GTDB taxonomy): Bacteria > Bacillota > Clostridia > Lachnospirales > Lachnospiraceae > CAG-791. The sequence continues at coordinate 10,923 of JAUNJS010000023.1, forward strand.
GAGAAGCGGACTGACGGAGCGCTTCTTCAATGTCCTGATCGGTAACCCTGTCCGACAGGCTCCTGCTGGCTGTCAGAAAGGCGTTTTTTACCGGGTTCAGTTGGAAGGAGGGTTCCAGCCGCGGTTCATACCTAAGTCCCGAGCCGAGGGCCGGCGCTTCGGACGGATCGGATCTGTGCGCAAGTTTTCCGTCTTCAAAATGGTAACAGGCGGCGCGCCCGGAAATCAGGAAACGGCAGATGTTCCTGTTGATCATCACAAACGCGGCGTCAAACAAAATGCTGTTCTGCGCGCCTGCCTGGATCATGGAGATGTCATTTCCCGCCATGGTTGAAATCTTGCGGATCGCGCGGTCCTCTACGGACGGGCGGTGCATATAGTTGTCGATGACCGAGCGCGTGATCCTGCTGCACGTCTCCGTATCTTCATCGGTTCCGTACTCAGTAGTCGTTGCGATGATCATCCTCTGGCCCTTCATGGCGAGCTTTACGCCCGAACGGTAGTTTTCTCCCGAGTTCTTTCCGCAGTGAACGCAATATATGCTCGGCTTCATGCTGATACCCTTTCCCCTTTTTCTTATTTTTTGCAGGATCTTCCGGCGCAGGTACGACGTAGTCGGGGTCCTCCCTGAAAATCAGGGCGAAACGCTGCGGGACCTCCTGCCAGCGGTCCTCAAGACGGAAGCCGTAATGGCTGAGCTGGGAAATGATCAGCTCAGGCCGGATACCGGGTCCGTAGTAGGGCGGAACACCGGGCTCCGTGACGGCGTTGTCTACGATGATGAGGCGGCCTCCTTTGCGGAGCGCCTTGTGGATACTGGCGAGGAACGCGTCCTTCACAAATTCAATATCCGTGATATAAACCGCGTGATAGGCAGAGCACATGTAGATCGTGTCCACGCTCCCCTCTTTCAGTCCGGTATCGTTCATTTTGGTAATGATCGGGCGAATATTGGAAATCCTGTTCTTTTTCACAAATTCCTTCAGGTAACTCAGCGCGCCTTCATTGATCTCCGTCGCGTAGACGAGGCCGTTTTCGCCGACCATTTTCGAAAACTGCCAGGTGAAATATCCTCCTCCGCACCCGATATCCGCGATTCTTTCCCCGGGCTTTACCCCGCAGAAGCGCATCATGTTTTCCGTGTGCTCCCAGAGTCCGCGGTCGGGATTGTTGAAAATCAGATATTCATTCCATTTGTTGAGCCTGGCCATCGGGAACTCCGTCCCCGTATACTCATAATTTACATCGATGGAGGCGTCCGGATCATCCGGGCGCTCCAGATCAAATTTGTAGTAGAGGTAGGTCTTCAGATTTTCAAAATGCCCGGAACACCAGAAGTCCGCCCAGTCCTTCGTGAAGATATCCTCCGTCATCGCGGCGCGCATGTCCCTGTTGGACAGGCGGAAGCGGATCAGCCACATCAGGGCGGTATAGTCGTCGCCGATCCTTTCCTGCGGCCAGAGCTTTTTGAATCCTCTGTAAGCTTCCTTGAGCTTCTGCCTGTTTTTTTCCGTCAGTCCCTCATACATCAGACGTCCGCACTTCTTTCCGCGGCATGTATAGCCGGAATTGGAAGTGCCGATGATGCGGTACCGCACGACGGACACGGGCGAGTCGATAAACAGCGTATTCCCGGGAAGGGATTCGGGAACGGGCGGCTTCACCGCCGGCGGATCCGTCATTTTGAAGACCAGTACATATCGCTGGGGCGTAAACTGGAAACTGTTTTCGAGTTCGAACCCGTAGTACCACAGCTGGCTGACGATCAGGTCCTTGTTGATATACGGCCCGTGATAGGGGAGATCTTCCCCGGTCACGAGATCATTGTCCACGATGACCAGGCGGTTCCCGTTCTTTCCGAGGGCGCGGCGAATGCTCTCGACAAACTCCTCGCGCTCCGCGTCGGTGAAGGCGGCGTAGACGTTGTGATAGAGGGAGCACATATACACGACGTCCACCCGGATCTCCTCCGGAAGTCCGATGCCGTTAAACGAGCTCTCCACGACCTCGACGTTTTTGATCCCGTTTGCCTTCACATATTTCCGCAGAAAAGAGAGATGGTGCGGATTGGTTTCGCTGGCATAGACACGGCCGCTCTCCCCGACGAGGTCGGAGAACTTGAAGGTGAAATAACCCGGGCCGCAGCCCACATCCGCCACGCGCATGCCCTCGCGGAGGCCGACCTTTTCGAGGTTGTGCCTCGTATCCTCCCAGCGCTCGCGGTCGGGGTTGTTAAAAAGAATGAAGTCCTCCAGATAGCGCATCCGCGCTTTCATGGCGGTGTTATCCTCATTTTTTTTATACTCGATAAAGTGATATTTGTAATTGATATATGTCTTCAGATTATCGCAGTCGTTGTCCGACAGTTCATGCCAGAAGCTGTAGACCAGCGGTACGGAGAGCATCTTTTCCTGCGCCTCCTCCGTCGATCTCCAGAAGCGGCAGATCCATTCCAGCGCTGTATACTCCCCGCCGAAATTCTCCGTCGGGATCAGCTGCTCATAGATCTCTATGGCCTGTTCCAGATAATCCGGATCCTTCTTTTTCAGATATTTCAGCATCAGTCCGGCGGCTTTTTTCCCGCCCGCTGTAATATCAAAGGAATCCAGGCTTCCCAGGTGCACCAGGGACTGCCGGTCTTCGATTTCGATCCTGAGGGCATCCTGCGGCGCGGAGGCGACGGTCCCCGCTCCGGCTGTGTCCGTGGCTGCTTTGGACTCTTTCAGATTGTTTCTATATCTCCTTTTGTTTCTATATTTCCTCCCCGGAAAACTGCGTCTGATAGAGCCTGCAGTACAGGCCTCTTCGTTCGATCAGTTCCTCATGTGTGCCGTATTCGGAAATGACGCCGTCGGAGAGAACCGCGATGTGATCCGCGTCCCGCACGGAGGAGATCCTGTGCGCGATGAGGATACAGGTCTTTCCCTGTATGGCTGTCTTCATGCCGCGATTGATAAGATGTTCCGTGTCCGGATCCAGGGAGCTGGTCGCCTCGTCGAGGATCAGGATCGAGGCCCTGCGCAGCAGCGCCCTCGCCAGGCAGATCATCTGCAGCTGCCCCTGGCTCAGATTGCAGCCGATGTTCCGGATTTTTGTGTCGAGTCCCTCCGGAAGACGGGAGAACATTCCGGAAATGCCCAGCTCACAGAGTACATTCCACACGCGCTCCCTGTCGATGTCCCCGCACCCGTAGACCAGGTTCTCATAGACGGTGCCGTTCAGGATCAGGGGATCCTGGGAGACGGCGGCGATTCTCTGCCGCAGCGCGGCAATATCCATCTTCCGGATTTCGCAGCCTTCCAGAAGGATGGAACCGGAATATCCCGGATAAAACAGCAGGAGGAGATTCGTAAGCGTCGTCTTCCCCTCTCCCGTTTTTCCGATCAGCGCAAGCTTCTCTCCTTTCCGGATCCGGAGCGAAACTCCTTTCAGAACCGGAAAATTGCGGCGGTACCCGAATCCGACGGAATCAAAGACCAGAAAATCCTCCTCGTCATGATACGGCAGTTCACATGCGGCGGCAGGAACCTCCGCAAGTTCGTCCCTCTCCTTTTTTCCGTCGATCAGCCTGAAAACGCGCTCCGCGCCCGCCAGCGCGTTCTGCGCGCGCACAAAGTACTCGCCAAGAGAGTTTACGGGTTCCATAAACAGCCGGGTATACATGATAAAAGACTGCATGGCCCCGACGGTGATCAGACCGGACCGGACGCGGCTGATTCCAAAAAACAAAACGAGGAGGAAATTGAGGTTTCCCAGAAGCAGCATGACGGGACCCATGAGGTATTCCAGCCTGCCCGCCCGGATCTTCCATTCACAGTAGTCCGCGCTCAGCCGGTCAATCCTCCGGATATTCTCCTGCATCCTTCCCCCGGTCCTGCAGGTCCTGAATGTTTTCAGGCTCTCCTCGATATGCGCGTTGAGACGGCCGAGAGAAGCCTGCTGCTCGCTCAGCACGGGAAAGACCAGCCCGGACAGAAACCCCATGATCACGACGGAAACAATCGAGGAGCCGATGGAGACAATCGCCAGAAAAGGGCACTTGACCATCATGATCACAGCGCAGCCCGTCAGCATGACGACGGAGCAGGCCAGTTCCCGGAAGGTCTCGGAGAACGCCCCGGACGCCATTTCCGCGTCATTCATAATCCTGCTCATCAGGTCGCCCTGCAGCATCCCTTCAAAGGAAGATACAGAGGTGTCCATCAGCCCGTCAAAGGCGTCCTGCCGGAGTTGCCTCGACATGTTCAATGTGATCTTCGCGCAGATCCTCCCCAGCACGCACTCCAGAACGCTGCCCGACGCCGCGACGAGAATAAAAGCGAGAATGCTTTTCGTGAGCGCCGGAAAGCTGATATATATTCCTCTCCCGAAGCTGATCGCGTCGATGGAAGCCTCTATAAACAGCGGCGTCACGAGATCGCAGCCCAGAGACAGCATCAGGAGAACGATCATAACGGCAAAAGAGCGCCGCCAGCTTGTCATGTACCTGTAGAGACGCAGCAGCGCCGCGCGGGCGTCAGCGGCCGGGATCCCCTTTCTCGCTTTTCTGTCGAGTATTGTCTCCAACTGACATCACGCCCCTCTCCTGTGAAAGTCTGTCGCTTCACTGTTCTGGATCTCCGTCATCCGCCGGTATAATTCGCAGCGGGCGCGCAGTACCCGGTCCTCTCCCTCGGCGGCAGCCTTCCCGCCCTCCAGGACAAGAATATCGTTCGCGCGCCGCGCGCTCGGCAGACGGCTGGTGATGAAAAGGATCGCCAGATCGGGATATTCCCTTCTCACAGCGGAAAGAAGCTCTTTTTCCGTCTCGTAATCGAGGGCGGAGGTGCTCTCATCGAGAACCAGCAGACCGGGGTTGCCGGCCAGCGCCCTTGTAATCCCGAGGCGCTGTGTTTCTCCGCCTGAAAACTTCCTTCCCGCGGAAACCGCGGACTGCCCGGCAATTCCGGACTCCTGTTCCGGAGGGAGGGTGAACCGGGCAGCGGAAGCCGCTTTCCGGATCTCTTCCTCTGAGATATTCTCTCTTCCGAACACGATGTTTTCCCGCAGTGTGTCTCTCAGGAGAGCCGGGTGTTTTTCGACAAGCGCCACCGTCCTCCGCAGGTCCTCCTGACGCAGCGAACGGATATCCCTGCCGTTTACCAGGATTCTGCCCCCCGTGACGTCGTACAGTCTCGCGCAGAGGGCTGCCATCGTGCTCTTTCCGCTGCCGACGGGTCCGATCACGGCTTTCGTCTCCCCCCTGCGGATCGAAAAGCTCAGCCCGTCCAGTACCTTTCCGCCTTCCGGATATTCGAACCGCACGGAATCGAAGACGAGCTCCCGGAAAGGACCGGCAGATTCTGATTCCGCAGAATCCACCAGATCCGGATCCGTCTCCAGAATCTGCAGGATTCTGCGGGCGCTGGGCTGCGTCTCCGTGATCATCCTGTACATCTGCCCGCCGGTCATAATGGACATCAGCACCTGCTCGGAATAGGAGATCGCCATCAGAAGCATGCCGATGTTGAGTCTTCCGGAGCTGACTTCCCAGCCGGACAGAAACAGTACGGCCGCGACCGACAGATTCATGGTCAGCATGATGAACGGATTGAAAAAGGCGACGAGTTTCTGAACCTCGTAGGATCTGCGGAAGAAATCCGTGTTCAGGACATCAAAAGAACCAGATTCACGAGATTGTGTGCCGGAGGACCTGATCAGCCTGAATATTCCGAATGTATTCTGCAGGCCCCGGTTCATCGTGTCCATTTCCGTGCGCACCCTCATGAATCCGGGAGCGGTCTTCCATATGAAAATGACCATTACAAACAGCTGAATCGCAACGAAGCCCACAAAGACCGCGCCAAAGGCGGGCCCGATCATCCACATCATCCACACTCCTCCAATGGTCATAAGAACCGGTTCTATGACCAGGAGAATCATGGCATGAATAAGCATTGCGCAGATATCGATATCTGTGGTGAGCCTTGTGATCAGGGAACCGGTACCGAGCCGGTATACCTGTGAAACGGACAGGTTCGAGATTCTCCTGTAAGCCTCCCGGCGCAGTTCGAGCGCGAAACGCTGTCCCGAGACAGCGGAGAACAGATTGGCACAATAACCGCTGATCCCCATAAGGATACAGGTAATGAGCATGTTCAGGCCGACGGCCTTCAGAAGGGAGAGGTCTTTGTGCTGCAGGCCGGTATTGACTGCGTAAGACATGAGCCGGGGAAGCCGCAGCTTCATGACACACTGTACTGCCGTCAGAATAACGGACGCGGCGACCAGCGCCCTGTACCGAAACGCGCGGCGGATCATAGTTCCGATATCATTCATTTACAAGATTTCTGTGCAGATTGTTATAAACAGCGAGCAAGCGGCCGCAAATGCCGTGCTGGCACGAGCATTTGCGGACATTTGCGAGCGCCCACACATGAGCATGGAGAGATTTTTTGCGCAAAATGCGCAAAAAAGA
>JAUNJS010000577.1 GCA_030533125.1 Eubacteriales bacterium
ACCGATGAGTAGCTCTGAGGCTGATTGAGAGTTAATTTTGCAGGAAGTTCACGATATATGGCTGTATTCATATGGTCACGAATAGGGCGGACGAACACATTGCCTTTTTCTTTTTCCATGTTATTATGCGCCTGCTGGATCATTTCATCCTCTGCGTCATCCCTTGTGAATATATAGATTCTGGCGGGAGGTTCTTTTCCAACTGCGGATAAATCCAATAATCTTCGTGATGGAGACGGCCAGAGGTAGCTGCCTTTTTCATCCTTCTGCAGGAGTGTCGCGGCCGTACTGACATTTTCGTCGGCTTTTTGATCCATCAGGAAATAAGATACTGTTTTTGCCAGTCGGAGCGGAATATGCAGAAGATCTGTCTTTATGCAGACTGCGCCAATTGCCGCCGCCCGTTCGAACAGCTCAGACCTTGGCTCCGATGATCTGTCCGGATACGCATCCGTGAAGACCAGGAGCGGAGGTATGCTTCCTGAAGATATTTTCAGGAAGCTGGTGTAATTCTTTTTTTGACAGATGTCTTCCGCAAGTGTGATCGATGCGTCGTTGAGCTCTGAAAAGATGAGGACGTGTCTGAACAGGGAGGCCCGGACCCGGATGTAAGGGAATACTCCGGCCAGAATTTCCAGCAGCAATGCCCCTCCGAGAACCGGCGCGCAGACATTCAAAAAGGAGACGATGATGCCATATACGGACGCCCATGCGGGATATCCGGCTCTTTTGATTGCTTCCTTTCCGACCTTCAGATACGACGCGTAATTTTCGTCCATGCTGAAAGTCTGCAGGGCATGAACCATGCTGTCAAATACTTTTTCAGGAAAACTGAGATCTGAAATCTTCAGAGCAGATGCGCCATATGCGAATAAACCGATTGCCAACCGTGTAAGCCAGACCAGAACCAGAACGTAGGCAGTGACGGCCAGATTCAGGTTTTTGATCTTTTTCCAGCGCATCCAGAAGACCGGAAGCATCAGGATTCCTACAGCCAGAATGAAGAAAACAGCAGTCTTGATCATCAGTATTTTTCCCATGTGTAAATTCCGTCCTTTCTGGGAGAATTATACTACACAGGTAAAAGTCTGTCTATTTGCCAAGTGCGCATCCGCACTTTCCGTCCACGCTCCCGGGTTTTATCTCAAATCCTCTCTTTCATAATCATGATCATGCACCGGGCATGGTCTGTTTTTTTTCTCTCCAAAAAACCGGGTCAAAACATATGATAGGTTATATTTACAGAAACTAAGTGATCTGCTAAGCGGAGGGGTACAGATGGGAAAAAACGGTACAAACACAGTTGATCCGAATACCGGGACGATCACGTACAGCGGTACGAGCGAGTCCGTTCCGAGCAGCCACAAGGGGATGCCTCCCAGGACGGATGCTTACGAGCCTACCGATGAGAGAGGCCATATTCAGGCGTCTTCCCTGAGCGGACCCAACACGCGGGACAACGTTGTCCCGCAGTCCAAAGATCTCAATCACGGCGCTTATCTCCAGATGGAGAACGCTGAAAGGAGTATCGACAAAAGCGGCGGGAAGGTTGAAAGCGAAAAATCGGCGTTCGTCAGCAACCAGCGCGGCGGGCGTCCGGACGCCTTCATGGTCAACGATCACGTCACGTACGCAAACGGACATGAACAGACCGTACATCTCTCGTTCGCGAACCTGACAAATGAGCAGCAGGAGAGCATGAACCAGGCGCTGAACGCGCACACAGATATGCTGAATGCTCCAAATCCGGGGGATACCCTGCGGGAATCCATGTCGACAGCGGAATATTCACAGCTTATGGAGGAAACAGAATCGTATCTGCCGAGTGTCAAGGAGATGTATGATCCGGGCACCATCTTCGCGGATTTGTCACAGCCGGAAGCGCAGGCGACGCTGGAATCCTCCGCATCCGGTGCGGGCGCACAGAATGGCGGTTTAGACGGTACGGGCGCGGGAACTGGCGGTTTAGCCGGTCCGGGCGCGGAA
>JAUNJS010000204.1 GCA_030533125.1 Eubacteriales bacterium
GCACAGCCCGAAACAGTGGTTCCGCAGACCTGTTCCGCAATTCTATTGTGAATTCTATTGTGTGTACCAGTCGCCGTGCACAAGAATTCTGAATTTCCTGAAATAAGTAAAGATCGCCTTGCCGAGGATTTTCTCTTTCCGCACATAGGAAAACCGCTCTGCTTCAGACATCGAATACGCAAGACCTTCATCGAGCGCGTTGTCCGCCCAGTAGCGGGCGTCCTCCGACCAGTTGCGGTTGTCGCCGAGCATGAGGTAACTGCCTTCGGGTACATGGAATACAAATCCGTCATTGAGAACATCCCATTCCTCTTTGAGATAGCCCTCGGAAAGAGGCTCCGCTGCGTCGTCGATATAAATACGGCCGTTCTCGATGCGGACAGTTTCTCCGGGCAGGCCGATGATCCGTTTGATATAAATCTTTTTTTCGTCGACCGGATAATGGAAAATGACGATGTCTCCCCTTTCGGGGTCATCAAACCAGTAGCTGAAACGCGCGCCGATCAGCCGGTCATGTGTCATTATGGTATCTTCCATCGAGCCCGAGGGGATGACGGCGTTGATAATAATAAACTGGGTAAGGAAGAGCGCGACCAGGAACATGAGGACAAAGGATTTCACCCAGCTCAATGCTTCTTCGATGAAGGCGCTCCTTTTGGCGGCCCGCTTCCGGTCTTCCTCTGTATCTCCGGAGTTCAGTTCCGTCAGAGGCTTCTCCTGTCCTTTCTCAGTTCCCGCATAAGTTTCCGGGTTTCTCTGCTTTATATCCGTTCCAGCAGGGTTTTCCTGAACCTTCCGCTTTATTTCCCTTCCTGCGGAACTCTCCGGGATCTCCTGCTTTGTCTCCGTTCCCGCGGGGTTTTCCGGAGACGCCGGTCCGGATTCTGCTCCCGCAGAAATCCCCCGGTTCCCCGGCATTGCTTCCGGTCTCTCAGAGTACTTCGGAGACAGCGGCATTGTAGCGGTCCCCGCAGGGTTCTTCGGACTTTCCGGCATCTGATTAAGATTCTCTTCCATATGATCAAGTTCTCTCGTTTATTCGCTGTGTTTCACGCTTCAGGACATGACCTGCTGCCAAAAACCACGTAAGTGTCAAACTGCGCGTGTCGCCGAGCCTGCGCACTCCCGGGCGGTTTTTCCGCCCGGCCCTGCCGGACGGGGATGCCTTTCGGATGCGGCGTCCCGATGCCTGCTTTTTATCTCGCGTGCCCGCGGGCCGAAGGTTTTTTCCGCCCGGCCCTGCCGGACGGGGATTCCTTTCGGGCGCGGCTTCCCGGTGCCTGCTTTTTATCTCGCGCCCCTGCGGGCAGAAGATTTTTTCCGCCCGGCTCTGCCGGACGGGGATGCCTTTCGGGCGCCGCCTGCGCCCGGGGCGTTCTCTCCGCCCCCTGCTCCGGAGCTGTCTTTCTCCGATTTACGGGCGCTTTCTTTTTCAGGTGTGCGGTTCTTTTCTTTTTCCGGCATACGGGCGCGGAGCATACGGGTGATGATCTTGTCAAACTGGATTTTCAGAAAAGCGGCGACGGGCACGGCAAAAAGCATGCCGACGACGCCTCCGAATGCCCCGCCGACGATGAGGGCGGCGATGACCAGCATCGGATGGACATCAATGCTGCTGCTCAGGAGTCTCGGGTTGATTACATTGCCGTCCACAGTCTGTATGATAAAAAGGACGACGAGCGCGACCAGGAGCCTCTTAAAGTCGCCCGACAGAAGACTCACCAGAATAGTGGAAGCGTAGGCCACCACCGGCCCGATATAAGGGATCAGGTTTCCTATGCCGCTCAGGATGCCGATAATGACAGCATAGCGCACCCCGATCAGAGACAGAGCCGCGCTGATCATGACAGCCATGAAGAGAGCGTCCAGCAGCTGCCCGCGGATATACCCTGAAAAAACGGCATCCGCGTCTTTCACAAGGATATGGAAGTTTCTGCGCGTCTTTCTGCCGCCGACCGCGAGCAGAACGCGGTTCCAGTAGCGGCGGATTCTGCTTCCGTCCAGCAGAAAATAGATGGCAAAAATCACGGTAAAAAGGGCGTTGGTCAAAAAGGATCCGACATGGCCGACCGCCCCTGTGACGCCTGTACTGAGACCTTTTGTAAACAGCGCGATCCGCTCTCCGATCTCGCGAAGGGCAGAGTTGACCTGCGAAGACGTGATATTCATTTCGTTCAGGCGGGCCATAATCGTTTTCCGGAAGCTGTCCAGCGTGCCGGCAAAGGACTGCGCCATGACAACCATGTCCTCCAGGCTGGCCACCTTCAGGCTCCTCGACACGGCGGAAACCACGACGGACAGAAGCAGTGCCACCGCGAGAAGCGTCAGGACGCATGTGGCCGCCACGGCTTTCCCGTGCAGCTTCTTTTTCCTTTCCCGCGCCGGACCGCGTCCGCGCAGAAATCTGATCTTCCGCAACCGCTTCTCACACATGCGGACCAGAGGCTCGAGAATATAGGCCACAACGAACCCCCAGAACAGAGGGGTCAGCAGCAGTCCAATCATTTTGGCGGTCCTGACAAGTGCCGAGAGCACTGTACCTGCATTGTCCGCCAAACGCACGAAAACATAGCAGAGTACAACCGTGAGAACAGCGTACGCCGAAATGATGCGGATTTGTTTTTTCTGTCTGCGCAGAAGGGCACGTTCCTGCTCCTCGTGAAGTTTTCCCGCCTCCTTCAGCTGCGCCCTCTGCTGCTCCTTCGCAGACTGCGGCAGTTCACTGCTTCCCGCTGTCCGGCTGCTGCGTGCTGCCGGGCTGCCTGTTCCGGTTTTTCCCGGTGCGGCAGATCCGGACGGAGCTTTTGACGCCACGGCGGAACGACCGCCGCAGGCACCGGGAAATCCCCTTTCAGACACTTCGCCGTACGAGCCGTACGCCGCGAAAGAATCCTCCGGAGCACTTCCGGAGGCGCCGGAAATACCCTGCTCCCACGATACTCCCGCATTCCGCAGAAGATCCGCGGATGCCTCCTGCTCCGTCTCTTTCCCGGGCCTGATGCCCATTTTCACAATGCTTTCCATTACCTCTTTCTCCGAGCGATGCTCCGTACGTGAACCATCTTAACGTCTGTGAACGATCTGCCTTCTGTGAACTGTCGCAACGCTTGTGAACGATCTATCCTGCTTGAAACTGTCCTGCCTTCCGATTACTCTCCTTCCGGCCAAATCTGTCCGGGCCGGTACACGCGGGAAAAACCAAAAACTCGTATTATTGTATCATGACGGGAAAACAGAAACAAGAAGACATAACTCTCCCTCTCAACTCCCTCTTCAGCACCCTCTTCAGAACAGCTCCGCTGCAAGATCCCCGCAGACTGGGAATGGCAAACCCGCTGAAGACCGGTCTCTTGGCACTTCTCCATTAAAGGATCTTACAGGGCTGATTTGAATTCCCGACAACATTCCGATTGCTTATTCAATGTACTATCTTCCGGAAGCCGCTTTCGGTGACAATCCCGTCCATCATCACATCCGTCTCCTCCAGGGCTGTCTCCACAGTCTCCTGGGCATCGAAGGCAATCAGAATTTTCGGGACCCCGGGCAAAAGCCCGGCCAGGAACCGGTCATAATAACCCGCCCCGTGGCCGCAGCGCCCCCCGCCGCGGTCGAACGCGACACAGGGGACGAGCACGGCGTCAATTTCAAGAGGATCCACCTTCCGTGCCCGCTCCGGGACAGGCTCGCGGATCCCGAACGGACCGGTCCTCCAGTCTTCCGGTCTGTGCAGGATCCGGCCCGGATTACCGTCTTTCCGCTCCGTCTGACGCTGTCCGGTCCGATCCTGTTCTTCCCGGTTTTCCTCCTGCCGGAGCTGTCCTTTCATATTCTGCCCGTTTCGACTCTCCTCTTTTTGATTCTGTTCCGGCAGATTCTGTCTGTTCAGTCTCTGTGCCTGGTTTTCAGCACATACGGATAGCGCCGGTTTTTCCGGTTCGTGCGCCGCGGCAGCTCCGGGAATGACTGCTGTCATAACCCCTTTTCTGTATGTGACCGGATAGCAGACGGTCTTCCCCTCTTCTTCCATTTTCCGATTAATCGCATCCAGATTCACTTCGTCCCAGGAAGAGGCATAGGTAAAGACTGTTTTCGCCTTCTGAAGGATCTCCAGTTCCGCGAGTATCCGGCAGATCACAGCGCTTTTTTCTTCCCGCTGTGCCTGCGACAGCTGCCTGCGCGCCAGCATCGCCCCGCTCCGCTGTTCTCTTTTTCTTTTTATAACAAAATCTCTGACGGCTTCCGGAAAAGCCCGGCGCACGGCGCCCGCCATATACAGCGAGCCGAAAGAAACCACCGGGAGCATTTTCCCCGGCCGCGTGTCCGCTCCGGTTTCCCGCAGAGGTCTCCCGGAGATTGCCGCCATATGCAGCGCGGCAGCGATTCCTTCTTTTGCCTCCGAACAGGGAAATGCCGGAAATCCCCTGTCCCTGAGCACATTTGCCAGTTCCACGGCCGGCAGCGCGCGGGGGCTGTCCGGCGTGAGACAGATAAAGCCCGCGGCAAAAGGCGCCACGATTTCCAGCACGCGCCGGTAATCCTTGTCCGCCAGCATCCCGATCAGGAAAACCGCTTTCTGCGTCCCGGCTGCTTCCGGATCTGTTCCGGATGCTCTTGCCGCTGTTGCGCCTGCTTTTGTGTCTTTCCCGGTTTTTTCTGTGACTCTCCCGGATGCTTCTGTGGCTGTCCCTGCTGCTTCCGGATCTGTCCCTGATATTCTTGCATCCGACCCGGCTGCCACGGCTTCCCCGTCGGGAGCAGCTGTTCCGGGCAGATATTCGCGCAGGGAAGCTGCCAGAGCCTCGGCGCACTGGGGGTTGTGTCCGCCGTCCAGAATAAAGAGCGGCCGCGTGGACAACACTTCAAACCGGGCCGGCCACCGCACATTCGCAAGTCCCTGCGCGACAGCCTCCAAAGGGATCCGGAAACCGCGCGCGCGCAAAGCCTCGACTACAGTGAGCACCGTCGCTGCGTTGTGGAGCTGATATTCCCCTAAAAGAGCGAGCCGGAACTCAGGGCCCGCCGTGTAACATCCCCGGAAACCCGAGGCTGTGAAATCGTTTTCTTCCGGTGCGTGCCACCGGAATGTCTGTCCCTCCAGGCTCTTCGCGACAGGCTCGATCCTTTCAAAACGGGCAGCCCGCAGGGCGCAGCCCTTTTCCGCGCAGACGCGGCGGACGACCTCCATCACCTCCGGCACATTCTCATAGCAGACCACATCCGATCCCGTCTTGATGATCCCGCACTTATTGCCCGCGATTTCAGCCAGGGTATTTCCAAGATACTCCGTGTGCTCCAGACCGATATTGGTGATCACCGCAACCTCCGGCGCGTCAATGACATTGGTCGAATCAAAGGTTCCGCCCAGCCCCACTTCCAGAACGACGAGATCGCATTTTTTCTCCGCGAAATAGACCATACCGATCGCGGTGATGAGCTCAAACTGCGTCGGATGATCCTCCATGGCGTCAGCGATCCTGGCGACGTGCTCCGTAATCCGGCACAGCGCTTCCTCCGGAATATACTCCCCGCAGACCTGAATGCGCTCCCGGAACTCTTCAATATACGGGGACGGATACAGCCCGGTCACATATCCGGCTTCCCGCAGAATCCGCTCCAGCATCGCGCAGGTGCTTCCCTTTCCGTTGCTGCCCGCCACATGTACAAAGCGCAGCCGCTTCTGCGGATCTCCCAGACGCTCGAGCAGCTCCCTCGTCCGGGAAAGCCCCAGCTTCCACTGGCTCCAGGTATGGGCGTTGATATAATCGATCGCTTCCGACAGCGTCATTTGGGTTTCCTCCATGCTCTCAGGGTGATAAATTTTCAGCGCGAAGTATTTTCAGCGCTATGCGCCCGGGATATTCTTTGCTTCTCATTCGCCTTAATGTTACATCTTTTCCGGAAAAAAGCAAACACAGAAGACATTGCTCCGCGTGTTTTTCCGCGGACACAGGATCCGGTTTCCGCGGGATTTTCCGCGACACAAGCAACGGGGTTCCGCAGGTCTTTCCGCGGACACAGGATACGGTTCCTCTCTTTTCCCACAAAGCACAGGGCATATACAGAAATCCCAAATCCCAAACCCCAATCCGTGAACCCGCCTGCGTTCTCATTGCAATCCCCCCCGAAATCCCTTAATATAGACTGAAGTACAACAGGCT
>JAUNJS010000578.1 GCA_030533125.1 Eubacteriales bacterium
TTTCGGACTTCTTTGCCTTGCCCAGTGCCCCGTCGATAAACCGGTCATCCAGATCCTTGTAAAAGCGGTACAGTATCTGCATAAAATTGATCATAAACGGAGTATAGTCATTTTTGTTTTCATGCCAGCCTTTTGAAGAATTCCCCAGAGCTTCATAATACGCATCCCTGTACTGATTAATCTGCTTCTCCACAGAAATATATCTTCCAATATCATATCCATGTTTATACAAAAGCAGAATCGTAAGCAGCCGGGACACCCTCCCGTTCCCGTCTGTAAACGGGTGAATGCATAGAAAATCAAGAATAACGCAGGGAATCATGAGTATGGCCGGTATGTCGGAATATTGTACACGGATCAGATATAAAGGAACAGATATAAATACTTCAAAACTATCAGTTTTGCAATGTAACCTCAAAGGCTTGGAATGACATCATCAACAGAATATAATGGTAAACAAAGGGAGGAAGTCATGAATACAAGTCTGATTTTAATGGGCAAACTGGCCTCATTGATGATCATTGCTGCGGTCGGATTTATCGTGGTCCGCACAGGCGTGCTGAAAGAAAGCGATAAAAGGCAGCTGGCGACACTCACGCTGTTCGTGCTGCAGCCCAGCCTGATCATTCTGGCTTTTCAGATCGATCTCACGCCGGAACGGATCAGGGGTTATCTTACCGCGGTCGCCTTCACCGGAATCGTGCAGCTCGGATTCATCGGTGCGTGCGGTGTTTTGCGCCGGATGGGCCTTGTAGGCGTGGTGGAGGAGCTTTCCATCATCTATGTGAACTGCGGAAATCTGATCCTCCCGATCGTAAGTATGACGATGGGAGCGGAAATGACGTTTTACGCCAGCGCTTTCCCGCTCACTTTCAACATCCTTTTCTGGACCCATGGCGTCAGCTGTATGGAAGGAAACCGCCATATCGATTGGAAAAAAATACTGCTCAATTCCAACGTCATCGCTGTCTTTATCGGGGTCTTTCTGCTGCTCACCCGCATTCCCATCCCGGGAGTGGTCAAGACCTCCATGCAGATGATGGCCGACATGGTGGGGCCCGGGGCAATGCTCGTCGTAGGTATGACGCTGGCGGGAAGCAATATACGGGCGGTTGTGACATGCAGGAAAGCTTATCTGGTCGCCTTCCTGCGGCTCCTTGTTTTTCCGTTCCTGACTATGGGAATCCTGTGGGCAACCGGTTTTCTGGCACGCCACCCGGAGTTCGCGCCTATCCTGCGGGTATGTTTTCTTGCGGCTGCCGCACCGCCTGCGTCTAACGTTTCCCAGCTTGCGGTGCTCTACGACAGGGAACCGGTCAGCGCCGGGATCTATAACCTTCTGGGAATGTTTTTCTGCGTTCTGACCATGCCGCTGGTAGACTATGTCTACGCGATGGCTTTCGGAGTGTAAGAAGCCTGGTCCGGCAGCGATCAGGTCGGAACTGAACGCCTGAACCCCCCGGCAGTCATTTTGTGGAAATATCCCGCACTTTTTTACCAGTCAGATTCTCTTTGTAAACAGTTTCTTCAGAATATTCTGCTTTTCCGGCTCAATCCCGTCAAAGCGAACACCGGAGAGCGGGCATTGATCTTTTCGGATGATTTCCACCGGGATGCCTGCTTCATCCAACTCCTGAAGGAAAGCTTCAAAATATACTTCCGACAAAAAGCTCTGGGCAAATAATAAACAAAAGCTGCCATTGATACAGGCGACTTCAATCTGGACATCAAAAGCATCTGCTTCCGCCAGAAAAAACACTTCCCGAATATAGGGTTCCAACGGTCCAAAGCTTCTGCTGTCCGCGTAGGAAACACATGCGGTTCCTCTGGATGAAAATGCGAGAGCCGCATTAACCATCATGGATTTAAGCGGCAGAGGCAGTCTGCTCATCAGCTCCGATCCGTTTCGCATATCTTTCAGATAATTCATCCTGAATTATTCACCGCTATGCGGTGATAGCGGCTAAAAGCCGCATAGTTGCTGT
>JAUNJS010000579.1 GCA_030533125.1 Eubacteriales bacterium
GATGTGCGCAGGAGAATTGCGGGCGCATGCGGATGCATTCCGGTCAGATCCCATGGCGGGGTCTTTTTTTTGCGCGAAATACGCAGACGATCTTCCGGACTGCTTCGGAGACCCGGGCATTATCATGATCCTGACACGGTACACGGTTCCGAAAACCGGTTGTACCGGCGGCAGACCGGGGGCACCACCTTCTGTCGCATTACAAAACACAGTGCTGAAAAAAGGGACAAAAAAAGCACGCGGAGCACCTCGCCGGAAAACCGGAGGCCACGCCGCGCGGGTCTGCGGAATCCGGAGCCGGTCAGCGCATGACCGACAGCAATACCGCTCTGTCCCGAAGGAAACCAGGAAAGGAGAACCCATGGACACAGCATTGATGAGTGCCGCTGAAAACAGCGGCACAGGCGCCGGAATCCGCGCGGGATGCGCGCTGTCTTCTTCCGGCCCGCCCTGTATCGAAAACACGGTACCGCCCTGTGCCGGAGCGGCACCGGACATCGCGCCGGAGATCGCGGAACATCCGATGACGGACCGCCTGCTTGCCGCCTCAAAAGAAATCTGGGACGATTACCACAGACACCCGTTCGTCCTAGGAATTGCCGACGGCAGCCTGGATCCGCGGAAATTTGAATACTATATGTTACAGGACTATGTGTACCTGTTTGATTACGCCAGAGTCTTCGCGATCGGCGCGGCGAAGTCGAAGGATCCGGAGGTCATGGGCTATAACGCCGCGATGCTGCGGCAGATCATGGGAAGCGAGATGGAGATCCACCGGGGCTATATGAAACGGCTCGGAATCTCCGAGGAAGCCGCGGCGCGGACAGTGCCCTCGCTCGACAACCTGTCCTACACCTCATATATGATCCGGGTTGCCTATGAAGAGGGGCCCGCGGAAACAGCTGCCGCAATCCTTGCCTGCGCCCTCAGCTATGAAGTGATCGCAAAAAAAATCCTGGAGACATTCCCCGATGCCGGCAGACATCCCTTTTACGGAGAATGGGTGGAGGGATACGCTTCCCCGGAATATCATGCCGCGAACCTCGACTGCATCCGCCTGATGGAAAAACTCGCAGAGGACTGCACGGAGGAACAGAAAAGGCACCTGGAGGAGATTTTCGTCCTGTGCGCCCGCTATGAGACAGCATTCTGGGACATGGCATGGGAGCAGAGAAAATGAGCCCGCTCCGTGATCCTTACGATGAAACACCTGCGGCCGTGTTCCGGAACGTATCTTTCGCCTATCCCGGCACGGACCGCGCGCTGATTGAAAACCTGAACTTTACGATCCGGCAGGGCGAATTTGTCGCCCTGATCGGCCCGTCCGGCTGCGGAAAGAGCACGATCCTGCGGCTGTTGAACCGCCTGAACCGGCCGGTGCAGGGAGATGTGGAGATCCCCGGCGGACACCTGTGCGGATATATGCCGCAGCAGGACCTGCTGTTTCCATGGCGGACAGTCCTGGAAAACATACGGCTCCCGCTGGAGGTGCAGGGAGGACTCTCCGCGGCCTCTATGGATGCCCGCGCGAAGGAAATCCTCTCCTCGGTCGGGCTGGAGGGCTGGGGGGAAAAACTCCCGCGAGAGCTCTCCGGCGGTATGCGCCAGCGCGCCTCCTTTGCCAGGACGCTGATGACCGGCGCGGACCTGCTGCTTCTCGACGAACCCTTTTCCGCGCTGGACTATCTGACGCGCCTGTCGATGCGCGAATGGCTGATGGAACAATGGCAGCGGGATAAAAAAACCATCCTTTTTATCACGCATGATGTGGAGGAAGCCGTATTCCTGTCCACAAGGATTCTCGCCGCGGACCGCGCCCCGATCCGTTCCCTGCGCGAATACAGGGTTCCTCTCCCGTTTCCGAGAAAGGAATCCGACCTCGCCGGGCCCGAGGCCCTCTCCCTGAAGGCACAGCTGCTCGACATGTTCCGGGAATGCGAATGTGTGGAGCATTGCGAGAGCTCGTAAGAGCGGAGCAATGCG
>JAUNJS010000205.1 GCA_030533125.1 Eubacteriales bacterium
GGCAAGGTCCCCGGTCCGCTGCAGACGGGAGCAGGATTGCGCCGTCTGTGGTCTGCTGCGTGAAGATTCATCTTCGCAGCATGCAGGAGTTTCGGGGAAATACTACACAGGTTTATTTGTTGGAAAAATAAGGAGTTTTTTGGGGAGAAAAAATGTCCTTGACAGGATATAAAAAACAGGTATAATTAGATTGTACACAATTTAATTGAACACATAAACAGGTTACCCTTTTATTAAAAACCGAAATCATAAATGCCGATCTGTGTTATTTGGAGATTGGCAGGAAAGGAAAGGAGAATTATGGTTTACACATTTACAGCAGAGAACTTTGACGCAGAGGTATTGCAGAGTCCTATTCCGGTTTTCGTGGATTTCTATGCCGACTGGTGCGGCCCGTGCAAGATGATGTCTCCCGTGATTGACAAGCTCGCGGAGGAATATGAGGGACGGATTAAGGTCGGTAAGATCAATGTCGACGACAATAATGAGCTCGCGCTTAAATATAACATCATGAGCATCCCGAATATGAAGTTTTTCAAGGGCGGCGTAGTTGTTGATGAGGTGATCGGCGCAATCCCGAAGCCGGCGATGAAGCAGAAATTCGAAGCAAACATTTGACAGCCGGGTTATAGAACCTATAGCCTGATTTCGGAATCTGCAGCCGGATTATTCAGAAACCATCACCCGGATTCCGGATTTTACAGACCGTTTTCCGGAATAACCGATCCGGTTTTCAGGTCTTAAGCCGATTCCGAAAAACCGGGGCGAAATGTTGTATTCCTGTAGAGAATAAGGAAAGAAATCATGCGTGATTTGATTATTATCGGCGCGGGGCCGGCGGGGCTTGCGGCCGCGATCTACGCTGCCCGCGCGGAGCTGGACTATGTCCTGATCGAGGAAAACTTTGTAAACGGCGGGCAGATTATTGACACTTATGAGATCGACAACTATCCCGGGCTGCCGGGGCTTTCCGGCATGGATCTCGCGCAGAAAATGGCGGACCATGCGGAGAAGCTGGGCGCCGAAGTCGTCAACGCGGCGGTGGAGGGGCTGGAACTCGAAGGAGAGGTCAAGAAGGTCCTGACCGACGAGGGCGTTTTTGAGGCAAAGACCGTGATCATCGCCTCCGGGGCGGCACACAGTCATCTGGGCGTTCCCGGGGAGGAAGCGCTGGCGGGCCGCGGCGTGTCCTACTGCGCCACCTGCGACGGCGCGTTTTACCGCGGGAAGACTACGGTCGTTGTCGGCGGCGGCGACGTGGCGGTAGAGGACGCGATCTTCCTGGCGCGCGGATGCGAGAAAGTCTACGTCGTACATCGCAGGGACGAACTGCGCGCGGTTAAGACGCTGCAGACTGCGCTGTTTGCCCTGCCCAATGTGGAGATGGTCTGGGATTCCAACCTGAAAACCATCAACGAAGGCATCGGAGAGGACGGAAAGGGAACCGGCAAAGTTGCCAGTGTCATTGTAGTAAATAAAAATGACGGCGCCGAGCGTATCATCGACGCCGACGGCGTCTTCATCGCAGTCGGGATCACTCCCCGCTCCGGTTTCGTCGGCGCGGGAATCAAGACCAACGACGGCGGCTATATCCTCGCCGACGAGACCTGTGAGACAAGCATATCCGGCGTTTTTGCCGCCGGCGATGTCCGTGCCAAGCAGCTCCGCCAGGTCGTCACCGCTGTCGCGGACGGCGCCAATGCCGTAACCAGCGCGCAGCGCTATCTCGTGGAACACGCCTGATCCGGATCCGGACAAGCAGAACCGCCTTTTCAAAAACAGAAATAGAACGTGCGTGACCAGGGTTTGGACAGGCAGATCCTCTTTTTCAAAAACAGAAATAGATCGCGCGTGATCCGGATCCGAACAAGAAGATCCGCTATTTTAAAACAGAGATTATGACAGGGGACCGCAGCGGGAGATCGCAGCAGGAGATTGTGAACGGGAACAAAAGGTGCCGGGAGAGAAAACCTCCCGGCACCTTTTTTAACGGAGAATGGAAAAAAGGTGGCTGAACAGGGGCGGATTTGATAAAATAATAATGACTGAAATAAAAGACGTCCGCTTCACAGCCGGCGGAAAAGCGCGGAGAACAGAGAAGAAGATAATACGCGCGGGACAGACAGAAAGGAGGCCGTTATGGAAAAAGTCATGATCACGATCGGCAGACAGTTCGGGAGCGGGGGACACAAAATCGGCGAATACCTTTCAAACCGTCTGGGAATGTCCTATTATGACGACGAACTCATTCTCCTGGCGGCCCAGGAAGGGGACCTGAATGTGGAGCATATCCAGGCCATGGACGAAATGATCCAGAATCCGTTCCTGTATGAAAAGCACGGGACAGAGGTGGAAGATACGATGGAAGAGACTGTCTTCCAGCTTCAGCAGGAGGTGATCCGCCAGATCGCGGAAAAGGAGAGCGCCGTTTTCGTCGGCCGCTGCGCGGACGAAGCGCTCCGGAAAGCCGGGCACAAGGTGCTGAGCGTTTTTATCGCCGCCCCCATGCCCCAGCGTGTCGCCAGAACCTGCCGCCTGCAGGGTCTGCCGGAGGAGGAATGCCGCGAGCTGACGGAGCGCAAAGACAGCGCACGCAAAGCTTACTATGAAAAACATACCGGAAGAAAATGGGGCGTGCCGGAATCCTATGATCTCTATTATGACACCTCCAAAAACGACATCGCGTTTATTATTGTCGACATCATAAAAAAATACAAAAAGCTCTGCAGTGCCTGAGCGGGCAGTGTTGAAAAAGGGCAGAACTGGAAAAGTATTAAAAATGCGCAGATGAACAGAAAAAACGGCAGGGCGGAATTGTAATCACGCCCTGCCGTTTTTTAATTGGATGCGGATTGCTAAGAATAATTTTCCGAATTCAGGGGAGAAACCGCATGCTGTCAACGAAGCTTCGCTTCATGGGGTACGGCGGGGATTTCTGACGAAGAGATCGGAAAATCAGGCAGGCAGAATGCCCGGATTCATTCGTGAAAGTTTCTTATTTCCACTTCAATGTCACAACATCACCGAAGGCGTAATCGACTTCCTCCTCATACCGGGACTGGCATCTCACGCGAATGTAATAGGTGCCCTTTTTCTGCGAAGTCTTTGTACAATACTTTGTATCTGCACCGTTTTTAACCTTCGGGACAATCTGAAGATTTGCGTTGTAAATCTGGACATCATGGGCGTAATACGAAATATTAGTCATGATTACGATTTTTTTCTTTTTCGGATTGGTGATTTTGTACCATCTGTCGAAGTTTGTCTTCGGAGTGAACATGTTTCTTGCTTCGGTGTTTGCCTTCAGCGCTTTTGCCTTGGCAATACAGTAGTTGGTCGGCGTAGCTGCGGCCGTAAATGAATATTTGCATTTGCTTCCGGACCAGACATCTAAGTAATATGTGCCTTTTTCAACAGCGACCAGTTTGCTTACGGAGCCGGGGCTGA
Organism: Eubacteriales bacterium; assembly: GCA_030533125.1. Lineage (GTDB taxonomy): Bacteria > Bacillota > Clostridia > Lachnospirales > Lachnospiraceae > CAG-791. Next base: position 3,448 of record JAUNJS010000205.1, read on the forward strand.
TGGATTTGCGGCTGTATTTTTTTGATGTAGTGAGCAGGTCGGATTTTGAGTTGTAAATGGTAATATACGTGTCGCCGGACAGTGTAAATGCCAGCTGGCCGGGTTTCGATACGGTGATCTTATAATAGGTGTCGATATAGGCCTCGGACTTCTCATCATAGTGAAAAGATTTTGTGGCCCATTTTCCGGGGCTGAGTGTCTTGATTTCATATTTCGTGGCTCCAAACGCAGTCATCGGAATGAGCATTGCGGTGAGGAGCACCACAATGATCGACAGAGATAAGATCCGGTTTTTCATTGTTTTCTTCATACGATCCTCCTTCAAGTATTTGAGAAATGTCTGCAGGTCCGGTTTCGCTTCCTCGGGGGACAGTATAGCCGCCGCCCGCTGAAACGGGTTCCGGTTCTGTCCCGGTGAAGATAATAATAGTATAGCATATTATAACAGCTTGCACACATGGGCGTTCCCACTTTTTCGGGGGAACAAACGCAAAAAAACTGCCGGTCGGGAGATGACCGGCAGCGATCATGATCAGCTGCGCTGCGCACAAAGATCTGAAAATATAATCGGTTCGTGACTGTGGCGGCCGGCAGCGATCATGATCAGCTGCCCTGCCCCATAAATACGACGATGCCGGTCATAAATATGATGGCGATAAACGCCAGCAGGAGATCCGCGGCCAGTACGGCAAGTGTACGGAGCCAGGGATTTTTGATGCGGGTGATCCTGACGGCGCTCCAGATTTCCAGGTAATTTCCGGAGAACAGAAAGATGAGTAAACCGAAGATGATAAAAAGGGTGCGCTCAATCACAGTCATGGTGCCCGGCAGGATCCCTTCTGCCGTAAAGGTGAGGCCGAGCCAGAAGAGCATAATGTAGGCGGAGACGGCGACAAGCATATTGGTGGGTGTTTTGCTCCGGAATCCGGGAAGGGTATATTTCCATGCGCCGGAGGTGCCAGGTTCCTGGACCGGATGGCTGCTGCGGCAGGCAGTCAGGTCTTCCAGCAGGGCCTGCGCGCTTTTGTAGCGGGCCTTCGGGTCCATGCGGGTGCATTTTTTAACGATGCCGGCGAGGCGGCCTGACGGGAGCCTGTCTTTTGGGAGCCCGCCGGTGACCAGTTCGCACAATAGAACGCCGCAGGAATAGATGTCGGTCTGCACCGTGGAAGCGCTGAAGCCGTACTGCTCCGGCGCCGCGTATCCGACTGTGCCGATCAGGGCAGTGTCCTCGGTTTTGTCGGCATGAACCTGTCTGGCGGCATTCATATCCAGCAGCTTGACGCTCCCGTCCGGGGTGAGTATGATGTTGGACGGCTTGATGTCTCTGTGCAGGATCGGCGGGGAGGCTCCATGGAGCCGGACCAGGATCTCACAGAGCTGCGAGAGAATGTCAATGGCGTCATCATTGGAAAAGAGATTTCCGTTGTCCAGGATGGAGCGGAGTGTCTGGCCGTACACGTACTCCTCAATTACAACCAGCTTTCCATCCTGCTCCACGGCTTCCGCGATCGCGGGGGTTCCTTTGATATAATGGGAGAGCAGATACCGGTAGATCTCCGCGTTGAAAATATCCAGTGTTTTCCGGATAAAAATGCTGCCGGTCTGTGTGTGCTGCACGACGGAAATATTTCTTTCCGCGTCAAGGACGGCGATTTCCCGGTAACAGGAAAGAGCGCATTTTTCTGTATTGGTCATAAATCGTCTCTCCGTGTATAAAAAAGCATTTCTTCGCCCGCAGGGGGCGCTGCCCTGTGCGTGCCGCGTCAGGAATTCTCGGCGGACGTCCGAAGGGGAGCCTGTCCGTGTTTTGTCAGAAGCGCGTTCACATCCGCGATTTCATAGATGCCGGAGCTGATCGCGCTGATCAGGACGGCGTCCCGGGAAAAACGGGCGTACAGAGGGGACATCCCGTAGATTTTCAGGGCGCGCTGCGTCTCCTCCAGGGAGAACCTCGCCCCGAGGCAGAGACGGAGAATGGTGTCGCGCCGGCGGGTGCGTTTTTCTTCGGCAATCAGCTTATAGCCGTATCCCTCGGAGATGTCCGCCCGGAGAAAGACATCCTGCTGGAGAACGTTTTTCTCCCGGAACAGGCCGCGCATATATTGGGCGAACGGCTTTTCATTCGGCAGGATTTCCTCCGCGTTCTGCTTCAGATAGTTTTCGATCCTGGAAGGGCGGGTGTGCCGTAAAATATTTGTGAGAGAATTTGTTGTTTTTTTCATAACTGTTTTTTCCGCAATTGCTTCCGTTTCCGGTTTTTTCAAGCTGCTTCATTAGGCTGCTTCCGTCGCAGCCCGGGCAGGGGAATCAAGTGAATCATACCCAATTTCGGCATGAAATGCAACGGGTCAGCGTCAGGGACGACGGCAGGAAGACTGAAAACAGGTGGAGAGGGGGACTGTAGAGATATGGAAAACACGATTCAGGTCATGCTGATCAGACATGGCGAAACAGCTGAGAACCGAGAGCGCCGTTACTGCGGCGGTGGCTCCGACAGCCTGCTTTCCGCGGAAGGCGAGGAGCAGATCCGGCTGAACAGAAAAAAAGGAGTTTATGATGCCGCCCTGCAGTATCCCGGCCGGCTGTTCGCTGTTTCGAGTGACCTGCGCAGGGCGGTGGATACGCTCGATCTGATCCTGTACGGGGAGACCGGGGGAGAGGCGGATTCCGACTGTAACGCCCGGGAAGGGGCGTTTTC
>JAUNJS010000206.1 GCA_030533125.1 Eubacteriales bacterium
ATCTCTCTTCGGAATCCTTTTGCAAAATCCGGATGTTCAGGCGGGAAATATTTTCTGAATGAAGCAATGGCTGTCTGCTACACGGCGTCTTCCTTCAGGGCTTCGATGATGCTGTCGTCCTTGAGCCTGTTGACGCTCAGGAGCATACTCAGGCCTACAACCGCGAAGACAGCGGCTGTCACGGCCGCGTACATGATCCAGTCGGGGGCAAAGACGTAGAGTTTTCCCTCAAAAGCCTTGTGCATCAGATAACTGATCAGTAGGGAAGCGGGGATGCCGATGAGCAGTGCCCGGATCCCGTAGAGGAAGGTCTCGAGGCGGATCATCTTCCTGAATCCGCCGCCTGTCATGCCGACAGATTTGTACATCGCGAATTCTTTTCTCCGCATCAGAACACCGGTGGAAATGGTGTTCACAATATTCGCGACCGCGATGAGCGTAAGCAGGATCGAAAAGCCATACATGGCTGTCTTGAGCAGGAGCGTCACGGTGTTCATGATCGCGAGATAAGCCGCCATGTCCGTGCAGCTGTAATTGTGATAACCTTCCGTTTCAAACAGCTGATAGATGTTCTGACAAATTTCTTCGTGCCGCTTCGTCACGACGCACAGATCGCAGGTCAGGGTCTCCTCCGGGATGGTCTCCACGGCTTTTTCATAATACACGGAGGCAGGGGCAAAGACAGTCACCGCGCCTTTGGGCGTCATTCCGAAAATGTAGTTGTTTTTATCATATTTTACAAAATCACCGATCTCCACTGCGGGAGGAAAGCCCTCCGCTTCGTCGTAATGCAGGCTCTGACCGAGAATCTCCGGAGTGAAGACTTCGTCGGACGGCTTTTCGCGGAAATAATTGTTGAGGAGAACGCCCCGGAGCGTCCCGCCGAAGTATCTCTCTTCCGGCAGCCCGTTTGCTTTCAGGAGTTCTTTGAAGTCCGCGTCGTCGATGAGTACCAGATCCATGCCGGTCAGGTGCAGCTTCGCGTACCCTGGGGTCAGGAACTTCGGATCGGCGATCTCCCTGTCCGCGAGGACACAGTTCTCATCCTGCCTTTTTTCAAAAAGAAACTGGATCGTTCCGCCGTGGAAAACCCTGTCCACGCCGTCCATCTCTTCCAGCGCGCTCCTGAGCTTTTCGCTCTCCGGGAGGGAGCAGGAGGCGACAATCTGACAGGGCATGTCAAAATCGTACTGATTTGCCTTCCGGATCGCTTCGCAGAAGAAGTTGATGGTGAGGAAGAGAACCACCGAGACGGCGATCGAAATCGTGATGACGGTTCCCTTGATGCCGTTCCTTTTGATGTTTTTACAGGCGAGCTCCCCCTCGCAGCCGAAGATTCTGCGGACGAGAGGATTGACCCGGAGGCTCTTCGCGCTGATTTTGATGGTGGTGTTCTGCCGGATCGCGTCGACAGGCATAATCTTTGCCGCTTTCAGGGCCTGCGCCAGTGTGGAGAGAAAGATCGTGATCCCGGAAAAAAGAATGACGGCGAAAATGACCCACGGCGCGCACACGATCGGGATCGTGCCCCGCATCCCCTCTGCACCGCTTATAATGTCCGCCTCCAGGATCTTTGCCCCCAGGACCGCGAGTGTGATTTTCGTCCCGATCAGCCCCATCAGCAGACCCAGGGGGATTCCGACGGCTCCCAGCATTAGACCTTCAGAATAGATGGAAAACCGCTTCTGCCTGCCCGTGGCGCCCACGCTTGCCAGCATGCCCAGATACCACATCCTTTCCGCGAGGGACATGCCCAGGGAATTCACAATCAGGGTCACGCTCGTCACGATCACGACCAGCAGGCCGATCGCCATCAGGACAAAAAATGAACCGTAATCGCCCGTCCCGCCTTCAAACGCAAAGACGCTGAGCATATATTCTGTGTTGATGGCGTACTTGCGGATCCCGTATTCTTCCGCGATCTCTTTGATCCGGCGGATCGCTGTATGGTCGCAGTTTCGCAGGCTGATCCGCACTTCCGTGTACTTCCGTGCGGGAAAAGAACCTGCATTTGTGCCGCGCAGGATATCAAATCCCGACGTCGGCCTGTTGCCGTGCAGGATCGCCGTGATCACGCAGGTTTCCGTCGACAATGCTTCAAACGCTTCCTCCGACCTGTAGCTGCCTGCCAGATATACAAGCTCCCCGCCCTCGCGCGTATACCTGTAACCCTGTTCGAAAGTAAGGGGGTCGCCGATCCGCAGCGTCAGGCCGTTATCCTTAAGGAACTGTTCTTCCACTGCAATCTCCGAAGAATTTGACGGGAGCGTCCCTTCATAGTCCGAATTGACCAATGCCAGATAGTAGTCCCGGTCGGCGTGGGCGATGTTTCCCGTGCGATGCCGTTTTTCTTTTCCGCTGTCGAGTCTCAGGCCGCTGATCTCCGGGTCTGTGTCCGTAAATCCCGCGCTCGCGATTCTGCTGTCCGACTTCAGGGAATGCACCTGCTCTTCGGTGAGTTCATAGAAAGCCGCATCGACCGTCCCGTCCGTCTGCCTGGAAATCGTCCCGAAAAAACTGAAGAAGGAAAAAACACCCAGAAGGATCGCGCTGATCAGGGCAGTAGAGATTGCAATTCCCAGGATCGTGACGATCGTCCTTTTTTTGTTTTCCGCCAGATGTCTGAAGGTGAGTTTCGCGATGATATTCATGACGCGCTCACCTCCGCTCTGCCCGAATCCCGGGTGATTCTGCCCTCGTCCTTTTCCATGCCATCGGAATCCCGGCTGATTTTGCCGAAGCCGTTGCGGAGACCATTGGAATCCGGGGCGGTTCCACTGACGCCGCAACTGTTTCCGCCTGAATCCCGGGTGATCCTGCCGTCCTCAATCGTGATCACTCTGTCGGCAGAAAGGGCGATCCGGTCATCGTGGGTGATGATGATCACCGTCTGGTTGTTTTCTCTGTTGAATTTCCGCAGAAGGGACACGATCTCCCTGCTGTTTTCGGTGTCCAAGTTGCCGGTGGGCTCATCGGCCAGAAGCAGCGCCGGATTGTTCATCAGCGCGCGCCCGATGGAAACTCTCTGCTGCTGTCCGCCGGAGAGCTGGTTCGGGAGATGTTTCAGCCTCTCGCCCAGTCCCAGCTTTTCGACCAGACCTGCCAGCAGCTTCAGATCGGGCTTTTTTCCGTCGAGCAGGATCGGAAGTGTCAGGTTCTCCTCGACATTCAGGATCGGGATCAGGTTGTAGAACTGATAGATCAGGCCGATCTGCCTTCGTCTGAAAATCGCCAGCTTTGTTTCATCCAGCTTTCCGATGTCCGTCCCCGCAATCCTGACAATGCCGGACGTCGGCGTGTCAACGCCTCCCAGGATATGAAGAAGAGTGGATTTTCCCGACCCGGAGGGTCCTACAATCGCGACAAATTCTCCCTGTTCCACTTCGAAGGAGATGTTTTTCAACGCGTCAACCCGCGTTTCTCCTTCTCCGTACACTTTACAGAGATTTTTGATTTCCAGTATTTTCATCTTCTTAAGCTCCTTCTCATAAATCTTCCGTAAAAAAAGATGTTTTTAGCTGCTGTCCCTGCCCGGCTGAAAAAACGCGCAGTTTCCCAAGACGCGACCGGCGGCAGGATGTGCCGCCCGTACAGGTTTGGAGCAGCCCTGCAGGTTGAAAACCAGGTTATGAGAATAGAGTACAGGCTGCCGGTTACAATCCGGTGACTTTTTCGATTCCTTTTATTACAATTTTGTCACATAAGGAACTGACGCGGCTTTCTCACAGAAGGAGCTGATGGCGTTTTGCTGCATGAGGGTCCGGATCCGGTCCGCTTCCCGATTTCGGGGAAGCAAAACACCGGAAATCTCCGGATGAATTCCAGATGAGCGTCCGGATGAATCTCAGATGATCGTTTTGTAGAACCGGATCCGGAACCGTGTTCCGACGCCTTCTTCGCTATCGACAAGGATCTCTCCGTGCTGACCCTCTATAATGGCTTTCGAAAGGGCAAGCCCGATGCCCGCACTGTCGCTGCCGGAGTTTTTCCCTCTGTAAAATCGTTCAAATATGTGCGGCAGGTCCTCTCCGGCAATCCCGCAGCCGGTATCCGAGATGCTGATCCCGGAAAAGATATTTGTGTCTTCGGTTTCTATCGTCAGAACGCCTCCGCGGTCCATGTGCTCACAGCAGTTCTTGATGATGTTCTGCAATGCCTCTGTCGTCCAGTTTTTATCGCATCTGAACCGCAGGCTGCCCGGATCTTCGCCGGAAATGCCGGTTCCGGACTTTCCCTGCCGGGTCTTTTCCGGCTGCATTTCACTCCTGTTTTGAGAGACTTTCAGCGGGACATCCTTTTTAGATTGATTTATTATCAGCCGGATCTGATTCAGCTCCATCTGTATCTCAAACGGCTTCACTGCGGCTGTGACCAGCTCCTTCGCGGAGATCTCTTCCTGTTTCAGGACGATCGTGCCGGCGTCAAGCTTCGCGATTTTCAGCAGTGTCTGAATCAGCCAGTTCATCCTGTCGAGCTGGGCCGACTGGGTCTTCAGGAATGTCTGCCGCCGGTCCTCGTCCTCTTCATTCATCAGAAGATCGTTCATCATCATCATGGAGGTCAGAGGGGTCTTCAACTGGTGACTGATATCCGCCATAGCCTGCTCGAGCCGGGTTTTATCCCCGGCAAGAAGCTCTTTCTGATAATTGAGCCTTGTCGTGGTTTTATAGATATTTGTCTTCAGGATGGAGAGTTCGCCTTCCTCCTGATCGGAGATTTCCGGGACTACCTGCCCTGCGAGAACACTTGTCAGATAATCATTCAGCTTTTCCAGCGCGCAATATCTCTGTTTTGTATAATGCGAGAAGAGAGTGATCAGCGCCGCGCCCGTTACAAGGGGCAGCGCGCCTGCGGGAACTCCTGAAAAAAAGAATCCGCACGCTGAAATGAGCAGGGCGCATGCGGATCCGAGCAGTACCGTACTGCGGTAGTCTTTATTCTTATACATTTACAGGCACCTTTCCGGGACGCAGAAGGAGACAGGGGACAGTTCTCTGTCTCCTGTCTGCCGCTTTGCATGTCTCATTTTTCCATGATATATCCCAGCCCGCGGACGGTTTTGATGATCTTCGGGTCGGCCGGGTCTTTTTCAATCTTATCGCGAAGTCTCTTGATATATACTGTGAGCGTATTGTCGTTGACAAAATCCCCGGTCACATCCCACATCTCCTGAAGCAGGTTTTTTCTCGACAGCACGATCCCCCGGTTGCTGCAGAATGTGAGGAGGAGACGGTACTCCAGGGCGGTCAGCTCGATGACTTCTTCCCGTCCCGTCTCTTCGATAACCGCCGTTACCCTGGCTTCATTTGTATATACGCGGAGATTCCCGACGCATACGGGACCGTTCCCGGCACCCCCCGCGGAGCGGTCTCCTCTCCCGCTCCTTCTCAGAACGGTCCGGATCCTTGCCATAAGCTCATTGATCCTGAACGGCTTGCAGATATAGTCGTCGGCGCCGAGTTCCAGCCCCATCACGACATTGACTTCCGCATCCACAGCCGTCAGGAAAATCACCGGCACATCCCCGGAGCTTTTGATGAATCTGCACACGTCATAACCGTTTCCGTCCGGCAGATTGATGTCTAGGATTGCGAGATCATAACAGCCGTTCGCCCACGCAAGCCTGGCCTGCCCGGCTGTTTTTTCCCGGGCCACCGCATATCCCTCTTTTTCCAGGGAATACGTGAGCCCCATCGCGATCGCGTCATCATCTTCCACAAGGAATATGTTCATTATGATGATTTCCTTTCACACTTTTCCTGCCGCACTGTTTCCGCAGACTTTATGCCCTCCGGACCGATTCCAATTGATTTTTGTCAATTGATTTTGTTTCCGTTGGTTTTTATGTTGGCCATTTTTCCGGGCAGGGATTTCCGCAAAGCTTCAGTCTCATCCGTTCAAAAGCATATACGCCTGTACTCGTCTTACAGGATCCGTTGGATCCGAACCGGAACCTGTTAAACAGCGCGCCATCAGGAATATAAGATTCGCTTGTGCTTGTCTGCTAATATATACAAAAAAAGTGCTCTTTACAAGGCGAAAAAAGAGACAGCGCAAGGCCCCTGTCTTCCCGATCCACGTCCTGTTTCTTTCTACAGATTCCTTCTTGTCAGCTGCTTCCTTCCAGGAAACAACAAAAGTTCTGA
>JAUNJS010000580.1 GCA_030533125.1 Eubacteriales bacterium
CCACGAATTAATACAGATTGCGATTTACTTTTCTCCGAGTACAATCAGATTATCTTCGCCGCTCAGTGTGAGCATATCATCCAGCGGAAGGTTGAAATGACTGTTCTTCTCCGCATCGAGAAGGCCTAGCAGGATATACCCTTGTTTAAGCATGATCCACCTGAGATCACGGACAGTGAAGCTTCCTTCCAGGTTCATAAACGAGACATTTTTTAGATATAGTTCATTTCCCTCATCTGACAGGATTTCCCTGAAGACATCGATCAGTTCGGGACTTTCTGCCAACTGGGCCAAAAACAGTGACGACATACTGGATGAAACAAGGAAATCCGTATGGTCTCCGCGACCGACCAGTTTTTGGTTATGTTCCTTCTGCATTTCGACGGTGATGTTAAAACTCAGATTGTAACGTTTTCTGATATCACGAAGATTTAACAGCAGGAAAATCGCTTCCATATCCGCTTCTTCGGCATCTCCGCTATGGTCATTCAGAATAACAATGTGATTTGCCATCCGGGCAATCTGAAGCAGCACATCCTCATCGTGCGGATTACCTTCATAATAATCCAGGCCGAGATTTCTCTTTGCGGCAACTTTTTCAAGCACTTCTCTTTTCTTCTCTGCTGCTTCCTGCCCGAAAAGATAAACATGCGAGACATTTTCCGGGAGTTCACTAAGAATAATTGCAAGTGTCTCATTATACCCGATTATCACGGTATCTGTTTCAGCTTCGGATTCCATCGTCTTTGCTTCTATATATACAGGATTTTCGGAAGGTGCATCAACGATTTTTACAGAATCACTCTCTTCTGAAAAGATTACTATTCTGTCTCCGGCCTGAAGAACAAAATCCCAGGTCGGATTAAGGAGCATTCTGCCTTCACGGTAGACACCTGCAGGCACCGCGTAATTGATTCGCATCATAAGGGTTTCAAAAGTCATACCTTCGATTCCCTGAAGATCAATCAGATAAAACTCTGAACCTTCAAAATTGAACAACTCCCGGAACGTCTGTGACAGACCGGTCTGAGTGCAGGAATGAGCTATCATTTTTGCCAGAATGCTGTTGGTCTGAAGGGTCGAAATATTATTTGCCTCCGCAATTGACGGAGGGAAACGGTACTCATTCTTCGATATGATAGCGTTCACACTGATCTCCGGAACTCCCTTTTCGTCGAGCAGAGTCGACACGGCAAGAACCGCCTTAATTGTTCTCATATCCTCTGTCGGGCTGACAATGATCGTCTTACATGTTTCAACAGAACACTTTTCCAGAGAGGCCGGATCTGTGATGTCTGCCGTCCTGCAGACGATTCTGAAGTTTTTCGGAACATCAATGTTCTCGGATATGTTCTGTTCCATTTGCTCCCGATCCATATCTTCCGCTACTACTACACATGCCGGCTTTCCTGCAGCCGCAAGAATCAACTGGCGCAGCAGTGTGAACTCACCGGGGTAAAATCCAAGGACGACAATATGATCCTTTTCCAGTACAATTGAATTTCCACGCTTCAGCTCATAAATTTTCTCTTCGATTGCGCTGGTGACAATGCCAATCAGAACGCTGGTAAACAGCACGCCGATTATGGCAATGACTGACATAAGGAACAGATAACCCGGACTTCCATCCTCAAAACTGGGCATCCAGCCATTGATTACTGTTGCTATACTGTCCCAGAAAACCGAAGCAACTTCGCCCTCTTCATTAAATCCAAACATGATGATAAAACCGGCAATCAGGACAGCGAACATGACTGACGCCGATATCAGCACCCGAATAAAGCCAAGCGACCCTTTTGTCATTCGGTTATCGAACCAGTAATTAAATCGATTCTTTAATGTGAACTTCTTTTCTCTGTCCGGCTCTCTCACTTTATTCATCCTATTTTTCCTTTCAGACAGCATGTTGCTTGTGTACTCTTACTGCATATTATACACTTCCGCACATTTGTTTCCAAGATTTGAACAAAGTGCCGCAAG
>JAUNJS010000581.1 GCA_030533125.1 Eubacteriales bacterium
TGGAGACGTAATACGCAGGCAGGGACAAGCCGGCGGCTGCCGGAAACCTGGACTGCGCAGAAATGATGTGATGCGCGGGCAGGGACAATCTGGCGGCTGCCGGAAAACTGGAACGCATAGAAATGACGTAATACGCGGGCAGGGACAGGCCGTGAACGGACTGTCCGGGGAGAGAAAAATCATGCGGTTACAATTGGAACACTGTCTGTTATACGCGGTCACGGACAGAGCGTGGCTGCGCGGGCAGACGCTCGCGCAGCAGGTGGAGGCCGCCCTGCGGGGCGGCGCGACCATGGTACAGCTGCGGGAAAAAAAGCTGTCCGGCGAGGCGCTCGAGCAGGAGGCACGGGAGATCCTCGCGCTGTGCCGACAATTCGGCGTGCCGCTTCTGATCAACGATGATGTGCTGCTGGCGGCCCGGATCGGCGCGGACGGAGTGCACGTCGGGCAGAGCGATATGGCGGCGGAGCAGGCGCGGGCGCTGCTGGGCCCGGACGCGATCATTGGCGTTACGGCGCGGACAGTGGAGCAGGCGCGGGCTGCGGAAGCAGCCGGTGCCGACTACCTGGGGAGCGGCGCCGTGTTCGGCACATCCACAAAAAAAGACGCGAAACCCATGGATCCCGCATATTTCCGGGAGATCTGCTCCAGCGTGTCCATTCCGGTCGTCGCCATCGGCGGGATCACAGGAGAGAATATCCGGCAGCTGTCGGGGCACGGAATGTGCGGATTTGCCATTGTAAGCGGGATTTTTGCCGCGGACAATATTGAGGCGCGGACCAGAGAACTGTGGCAGGCGGCCTACGCGCTGTGCCTGCCGGAGGCTGCCCGCAGGGTTCGTGCGATGATCGAAAAAAAACGCCCTGTCGTGCAGTGCATCACCAATATCGTCACTGTCAATGACTGCGCGAACGCCCTTCTCGCAGCCGGCGCTTCGCCCACCATGGCCCACCACCCCGCGGAAATGGAGGACTTTGCCGGAGTCACCGACGCGCTGGTCTGCAACATGGGCGCAACAGAGTCCCTGGAGGCAATGACAGCCGCAGGGCTCGCCTCCCCGGGATCAGTTTCCCCGGAACCAGCTTCCTCGAAAGCGGCCTGCCCGGAAACGGTTCGCGGCAGAAGCGCGAAAGAGCTCCCGGAGATAAGGACGGCTGCCGGATTCACTGCGGGGACGCGCAGACGTCCGATTGTCATTGATCCGGTCGGCTGCGCATCTTCCGGATTCCGGAGGGAAAAATGCCTGGAGCTGATCTATGCGGTGCACCCGGCGTGCATCCGCGGAAACGCCGCGGAGATTCGCGCGCTTGCGACGGACCATAACACGGCACGAGGGGTGGATGACATCCCGGACGCGGCAGACGGGACAGATGGCATCGCCGGAGAACAACAGCGCGCTTGCGGTTCCGCCCCGGCTTCGGAAGCAGCCCGGTACGCGGATGACATCCCGGGCGCGGCAGACGGGACAGAAGGTATCGCCGGAGAACAACAGCCCGATCGCAGTTCCGCCCCTGCTGCGGAAGCGGCACGGTACGCGGTTCGCCTTGCAGGGCAGACAGGCGCGGTCATCGTTGCCTCCGGGGAAACAGATTATGTGACTGACGGGACACGCCTCTACGCGATCCGCGGCGGAACAAAATGGATGACCAGAGTCACCGGCACGGGCTGTATGCTGAGCGCTCTCATGGGCGCGTACCTGGCGGTCGAGAAAACGGCGCTCGGCGCCGCGGCGTGCTGTCTGCACATGAACCAGTGTGCGGAGCAGGCCATCCAGAAGACCATCCGCGAGGAAGGCGGGACGGGGACATTCCATATCCGCCTGATCGACGCAATCTCCGGACCGGTCACCGCGGACTGATCGCGGACTGACCGCGGGCCGGAAGCGCCGGTTTTTGATATGTTTTCAGACTTTCTCGTAAGCTTAATCGGATAGAAGCGGCCTTGCCGCCTTCTGCCCCGACCGGCCCGTACCCGC
>JAUNJS010000582.1 GCA_030533125.1 Eubacteriales bacterium
AGCGTGTTGGAACCGCCGCGCGCAGCGTTACGACATTGCGAAGCAATGTTTTCACGCCCTTGACCGGGCGTGATCAAGTAACATTCAGCAGCATTCGGACCGGAGTCGAACAATGGCGTTCAGAGTACTCGAAAGAAAATCCCGCATCTCTTTCCTGCGTTTTTTCGGACAGTTCCTTATCTCCACACATCATTTCCACACATCGGTGTTGGTCAGGCCGATATTGGACTCATGGAAGAGCGGATCCATGCCCTTCGCCTTCTGTTTTTCATAGTCGTCCAGAGCGGCAAAGGCGATGCGTCCCAGAAGTACGATCACAACGATATTGACGACAGCTTCAAGACCCATGGTGATGTCCGCGAGGCTCCAGGCGACGTCCATGCTGTTGATCGCCCCGATAAACACCATGACCGCGGCAGCGACCCTGAAAACAGTCATGACCGTCTTGTTTTCGGTAATAAACAGGATGTTTGCTTCCGCGTAGAAATAATTGCCGATAATGGAAGTGAAAGCGAACAGACAGACGATGATGGTCACAAAATGGATGCCGGCAGGGCCGATGACGCGCGCCACGCACTGCTGCAGGAGCGGAATGCCCGAATACTCGGTACCCGCCCAGTCGCCGGTGAGAAGGATCAGAAAGACGGTTGTGGAGCAGATCAGCAGGGTGTCGATGTAGACAGAGATGATCTGCGCCAGACCCTGTTTGGCGGGATGCGAGACGGTTGCGGAGGCGCTTGCGTTCGGCGCGGACCCCATGCCCGCCTCATTGGAAAACAGGCCGCGTTTGATGCCGAGCACCATACAGGAGCCTGTGAATCCCCCGAAAATAGATTTGAAGTTGAAGGCGTCCGCAAGAATGATCGCGATCACACCGGGAATCCTGGTGATGTTGGTGAAGATGACAAAGAGTCCGATCAGAATATACAGGCCTGCCATGGCCGGTACCAAGAAGGCGGAAATCTTTCCGATGACATCCCCCATAAAGAAAATGATCAGTGAGCACAGTCCCAGGATCACGCCGATCACGACGGGCAGGATGCTGGTCCCCAGATCCTGTACATAGACGTCGAAAGCGGAAACAATGTTGTAGGCCTGAAGACCGTTGAACCCGAAGGCAAAGGTCGCGATCAGGGAGATGGCAAAAATGATGCCCAGCCACCGAGCGTTCAGCGCGCGCTCAATATAGTATGCCGGGCCTCCCATAAAGGAATCCTCATCCTTTTCCCACTTTTTATAGATCTGTGCCAGCGTACTCTCCACAAACGCGGAGGCGGAACCCAGGATTGCCATGAGCCACATCCAGAAGGCTGCCCCGGGGCCTCCGAGGATGATCGCAGTCGCGACACCTGCCATATTGCCCGTGCCGACACGGGAGGCTGTGGCGATCATCAGTGCCTGAAAGGAGGACATGCCCTCGTTCGCGCCCTTTTTTTCCATCATGCAGTGCAGGGCATCACGGAACAGACGGATCTGGACAAACCTCGTGCGGATCGTAAAGTAGATCCCGGCCCCCGCGAGCAGGTAGATCAGGAGCCATGTGTACAGAATATCATCAATCTTTGTCAGCACAGCAGCCATTGCGTTTCCTCCCTCATTTCAGATGTGTGTTTTTTGTGCATCTGTACTCGACAATCCCGCTGCGCAGGCAGCGTAGAAAGCTCGTTTATGTTTTCCGGATTTGATATCCACTTGATTGTAACATATTGAACGCGGCATGACGCAGGGCATTTTCTGCTTTATATCCAATATCGCATGAATCGTTCACGCCCTCTCGAGGGCGTGAACTTTTTATGACACGGCCTGCGTAAGGTGTTTTCGCCTGACGGCAGACGCGGGCCGGTCTGGGGTAGAGGGTGGCATGGCCGCCTCTACCCTGTTTTTTTATGATGCGTGCTGCGTCTGCGTTTTTTTATAGAGAATTGCGGACGCATGTAGTATAATATTCATGAACGATAGATCGGGAGGTTAAAC
>JAUNJS010000583.1 GCA_030533125.1 Eubacteriales bacterium
GTCCCGGTCCGGTTCCTCTTCGGTTCCTCTTCCGTCCCGCGAATACATTTTTCTCTTGCCATTCATGCTTCACAGTGATATAGTGTTGAAATGTGATTTTATTTTCGCGAAAGATATGATAGTGATAATATTTTCACAAAAAAGAGTATATGAAAGTATACAAAGAAAAAGGTAAGGAGCAGTATCTATGGAATCATTTGTTCAGAGTATTACCCTCATCAATGACAAAATCAACGGTATGGTCTGGGGCTGGCCGGCCCTGATCCTGCTGGGCTTTGTCGGCGTGCTGACGACCTGCGTAACAGGTTTCTTCCAGCTGACGCATTTCCGCTACTGGATGAGACACACAATCGGGGCGATTATCGGTGAAAAACATGTCACCGCGCACACAGACGACAAGACCATCTCCCAGTTCCAGTCGCTCTGCACGGCGCTCGCCGCGACGGTCGGCACCGGTAACATCGTCGGCGTGGCCGGCGCGATCGCGACCGGCGGCCCCGGCGCTGTCTTCTGGATGTGGCTGATTGCGTTCTTCGGGATGATGACCAATTATTCCGAAAACGTGCTGGGTATCCTTTACCGCCGTAGAAATACGGAAGGGGAATGGATCGGCGGTGCCATGTACTACCTCAAGGACGGTCTGGGCGGCAAACCCGGCATGAAAGTCGTCGGAACCGTGCTCGCCACCCTGTTCTCCTGTTTCTGCCTGCTTGCCTCTTTCGGCATCGGCAACATGTCCCAGGTCAACAGCATGGTCAAAAATATCAACCATGCCTTCGGAATCCCGAACCTGGCCATCGGCGTCTTCCTGTTCATCGCGGTCGGCGCGGTTATCGTCGGCGGACTTAAGCGAATCGCAGCTATGACGGAGCGCCTGGTCCCCTTCATGGTCATCCTGTACCTCATTGGTTCGATCATCATTATCTGCACTCATATCACCATGGTTCCGGCCATTTTTGTCTCGATCTTCAAAGGCGCGTTTGCCCTGAAGGCCGTCGGCGGCGGTATTGTGGGCAGCGGCATCGCGCTTGCGATGAAGATGGGCATGAAGCGAGGCGTCTTCTCCAACGAAGCCGGTCTCGGTTCCTCCGTCATGGTGCACTCCAGTTCCAACGTCAAAGAGCCGATCCGCCAGGGTATGTGGGGCATCTTTGAAGTCTTCGCGGACACCATCGTTGTCTGCACCCTGACCGCACTGACCCTCCTTTCCTCCGGCCTTGTCGACCTGACTTCCGGCCAGCTCTCCGAGTCCGGCAAAGCCGTCGAGAGCAGCGCGCTCATGAGCCGCGCTTTCGAGCTTCAGTTCGGGCATGCGGGCGCAGCTTTCATCGCGATCGCGATCTTCCTGTTCGCGTACTCCACCGTTCTGGGATGGAGCCACTACGGCTCCAAGGCCTTTGAGTACCTCTTCGGCACCCAGGCCATCGTCGGCTACCGCGTTGTCTTTTCCGCCATCGTCCTCGCCGGCGCCGTCATCGAGGCCCAGCTCGCGTGGGACATCTCCGATACCTTCAACGGCCTGATGATGATCCCCAACCTGATCGGCGTCCTCGTGCTCTCCCCGCAGGTCTACGAGTGCACGAAGAACTTCATCGCCAGAAAGCTCCACGGCGATACGTCCATCAAGCCCATGCTCTCCATGATCCCCGAGATCCAGGCGGCCCAGGAGCTCGCGCTCGACGATCCGGATGACTGATCGGAGGATTGACCGGACGACAGCCGGTTAACAGACCGGATGATTGATCGGACGACAAATTCATTCAGCGCGCTACAGTTTGATCTGAAACAAGCGTTTATGTACCGCGGCCATGCAAAAGCCCTCGTGCCGCATCCTGCACCCGTCCTGTCCTTGGCTTCCCGGTTCCAGGAAATCGACGGTCAGAACACTTCATGGCATGGCCTGCTGCCACAAACCGCGTATGTATAAAAAAATCGTCCCTTTGTCAGCCTTGACAGAAGGGGCGATTTTTT
>JAUNJS010000584.1 GCA_030533125.1 Eubacteriales bacterium
ATCCACAAAGGAAGAACTGCGCCAAATCAATGAGCGAATCCATTATACCGGCCAGTTTCTTGCGACCAGGGACACCTTCCGTCAGATGTTGAATGCCCATAACAAAGGAAAGTTTTGTAATGAGCACGCTACAGAGATCGAAAACTACCAAAAAGCACGTGATATTCTCCGCGCGTACACATCTGAGGGCAAGTTCCCTTCTCTGAAGTCCCTGCAGGAGCGAAAAACAGAACTATTGGAACTGCAAAAAGCGCAGTCAGTAAAGTTAGAGAACATGAGAAAAAACGAGAGAATCGTCTCCATTGCAGCACAAAATGTGCACTATATCTTGGAAGGCACAATGGAAAGAATTCCCGCAACACATAGAGATGGACTACAAATTACATAGAATAATCCAATTATATTCGACTATTTTCATTATTCACAAAATACATACGCCTGATTTGTGCATCATTTACAAATTACCTAGTTGGAAAGTAGCAGCATTCATTGCTATTCTTTCCGTTGACAGCGTTGGCAGTGTTGCCTCGATCCTTAGGAAGAAATGTGGAGAACGGTGGACTTCGGTGTGCTTTGTTGCATAATTCATCTGTTAGCTGGTTGGCTCGTTCAAAGAATCACCCTGCTGAATTTGAGAATGTCTCTATGGATCAGAAGTTGATTGAGAGGCTATGTCAGAAAACAGCAGACGAAAATGAAAACCATATAAATTAAACAGGGTACTGCTAAAGGGAGGTATCCTTCGGCAGTACCCTGTTTTGGACGGATGTGTGAAAGTTTTTCTGTAAATTGCCTTCTATGATATGATTTTTGTGAGCCGACGAGCGGAAACATGCCTGGCGGCTCTTTTATTATCTAATAGCAAACATGCCAAAACCCTTGTCGGAGTAATGACAATCTCATTTTCACTGATTCCCCTGTAATCCGCATGGGCAAAAGAGTTTACGACAATCTCCCTTATTGCTTCCACAGGTATTTCAGGGACTTCGACACGCGATGTGCCTTCTCCTGACTGGACGCTCCAGTTAATATGCTCCTTGATATAGGCATATCCTTTCCGGATCATGACCGCAAAGAGCGGATACCAACGGGAATACGTATAGCTGTTCTGAAGGAATTCGAGAAACAGCTCCTGCTCCGGAACGGTAAGCCCCCTGCGCTTTTCGGTCTGAAAACAATGTGACTGCTTCAGTTCTTTCAGTACATTATCAGACGGATTGCTTCGGATGTAATCGTCATCCACGGCCATGTCGAGCACCTGATGCAGCACTGTACCGTCATAAAAAAACCTCCGAAAAGATTTCTCTTCCCGGAGGATGTACAAGCATTTTTTCTGACTCACAGAATCATATTAACAATTAGACCTGAAGTCAGCGAGAACAGCATGACAAATGCAATATAAAGTGCAAACCTTTTCCATCCCATAGAGATCTTCAGAGCACCGAGGTTGGTGATCTTCGTCGCCGGTCCCGTGATCATGAACGCTGCCGCGCTGCCCATGCTCATGCCATCCCAGAGCCACTGCTGCAAAAGCGGGATCGTGCCCCCGCCGCAGGCATAAAGAGGAACACCGATCGTGGCTGCCATCAGCACGCCCCAGGCCTTGTTGCCGCCAAACACATTGACCATTACGTCCTGTGGGACGTACCGCTGGAACAGAGCTGACAGCAGAATGCCGATCAGGAAATACAGTCCTGTAGCTTTCACATTTCTCCACAGATTCAGCAGATACCGGATCAGCAGGTTCGGGTGAGTGTCTCTGCCCCCGATCTGTGATCGGGGGAGCCCGTCGCGGCTTTGAGCGACTTCAGAGGAACCCGGATGGGTTCCTTCCTCGTGACTGGCACGTTCTTCAAACCCCTTGAAATTGAAAAAGTCTTTATCACGGTAAAACAGAAAAACCAAAAGCCCGGTGACGCAGCCGCACAGGAAACAGGTCACGATACGGACAGATAATGCCGTCACTCCC